>CAYFNK010000003.1:0-97413 GCA_964344555.1 Candidatus Woesearchaeota archaeon
CTATAAACTAAAAATTAAAAAAATTAAAGGAAATCGATTCCTAGTTCTTCTTCAATTTCTTTCTTCTTTCTTTCCTCTCTTTTCTTAGGATTAGGTCCAATGATTTGAGGACTAGTAACTCCAGTAACAATCATCATGACTCTTAATGTTTTTTCAAGGTCTTCAGAGATTTGTGCTCCCCAAATTATTCTTGCATCCTCGGCCAATTTATCTGCAATGGCTTCAACAACTTCTTTAGCTTCATTAAGAGTTAAATCTGCTCCCCCACTAACGTTGATAAGAGCTCCATTTGCTCCAGAAATATCAACATCTAGAAGAGGATTATTGACTGCTTTGTCTACAGCCTCCAGTGCCCTATGTTCAGTATCGGATTCACCGATTCCAATCATAGCAACTCCTCCCTTTCCCATTATGGTTCTGATATCAGCAAAATCTAAATTTACTAGTCCTGACTTAGTGACTAATTCTGCAATACCTTTTACAGCATTGGTCAAAATTTCATCAGAAACCTTAAACGCAGTATGAAGTGGTAAATCTGGTGCCAAATCTAACAACTTTTCATTTGGTATAACGATAAGGGTATCAACAATCGATTCAAGTTTTTCTAAACCATAGATTGCATTTTGATATCTTCTATTACCCTCCATTGCGAAAGGAATAGTAACAATAGCAACAGTAAGAGAACCAAGTTTTTTAGCTATATCTGCAACCACTGGAAGACTTCCAGTACCGGTTCCTCCGCCCAATCCGCAAGTCAAGAAAACCATATCTGCTTCTTTCAAAGTATCTTTAACTTCATGTTCGCTTTCTCTGGCTGCTTCCTCTCCAACTTGAGGTATACTTCCGGCACCAAGCCCACCAGTAAGTTCTTTTCCAATCAAAACTTTCTTAGTAGAATTACAATATAATAAGTCTTGAGCATCTGTGTTAATTGCTATAGATTCTGCACCAACAATTCCAACCTCTGTCATTCTATTGATAGTATTATTGCCTGCACCCCCTGCTCCAACAACTTTAATTTTTGCTCTTTGTTTAGAAAGAATTTCCTCTAATTCTTCATCAATATTGCTTAATTTTTGAGGTGCATCTTCTTGACGCATTCCCTCTTGAACATTAACATTTCTCATTATAGAATCCATTGTCATATCCCCTATGGCCTTTCGTCAAAGTAATCTAGGCGGATATTTAAATTTAATTATTCTTGAGTGGTTATTTCTTCAGAGAACTCGATTTTCTTAAGTTTAGGGATTGCTTCTTTAATTTTTTCACTTATTTTATTTTGTAATTCCTTAGGTAACTTGAATTTAAGTTTCATATCTAATTTTTCTTCCCTTATGGTATAATCATACATTTTTTTGCTAAGTGCAACACCGTATTTCAATAAAGACTCTAATTGTTTTCCAGTATCTTTAACAACTTTCAAGATTTTAAAGTTATATTTCAAATCCTTTCCTGCTAAAGGATGGTTAAAATCAACTAAAACTCTTCCTCCAGTAACACTCCTTATAGTTCCAATCATTCCATCTGCATTTATTTGCAATCCCGGAGCAGGATTCATTTTCTGTTTTTTAAATAAAGACAAAGAAACTGTTTTGATAAGTTTGGCATCTTTTTTTCCAAAAGCTTGAGCCATGTCTAAATCAATATTGTATTCCTTACAAAGTTCTTTCCCTTCCAAATTATCATCCAAGCCTTTTATAACATGCTTTTGACCTATACATGCAACAACAGGACCATAATTTAGTTTAGGATTGTAAAGATGTTCTTTCTTAGCAACATCTTTATCAGTAGTATCAAACAATTTATTATCTGATTTAGTTCTACCAGTATATTCAATTTCTACAAATTCACCTTTCTTAGCTAGTGTCATGCTCTCAAACAATAAGACCCATTATATAAATTTTGCTGAAAATTTTAGAAAAATTTAAAAGTTAGTTCAATTCTTCTTTGAACTAAGATGGAAAAAAAATTAACTCATGTAGGTAGTCTAAAAGTTGGTGGTTATGTTATTTTTGATGGCAAGGCCTGTAAAATTATTGATATTCAAATCTCAAAAACCGGAAAACACGGTCACGCAAAAGCAAGAATTTCTGCAGTAGGTTTAGTAGATGGATCAAAAATAATTAAGATACATCCTAGTCATGATAAAGTAGAAGTACCAATTATTGAAAAAGAATCAGCTCAAGTATTATCCATACAAGGAGATACTGCAAATGTTATGGACTCCAAAACTTATGAGACCTTCGATCTAAAGATATCGGAAGATTTAAAAGGCACAGTGAAGGAAGGAGACCAAGTCACATATTGGGTGATTATGGGCGAAAAAGTGATGATGAAAGGAAGATAAAATGGCTAGGTTTCCAGAGGCACATAGTAGATTGTTTGCGAACGTTTTTGTATGTAAAAAATGTAAACAAAAACAAAGAAGTAGAATGATAAAAATACTTCAGAGTAAAGTTTTATGTAGAAAATGTGGCGGTAAGGCTATGAGGCCGAAGAGAAAAGCTAAATAAAATGAGTTTTCAATATATTTTTTACGCAAATTTAGATTATTTTTTACTACTTTTTTTAGGTTTAATTCTTAGTGCAGTCTTAATTATGAATAAAAAAAGAGTAGAAGTGCAAAAGATACTATTTCCATTAATATATCTCATACTTTACAAAACTAAATTAGGACTTAATGCAATGAATACAATTGCAAAAAAAGTTTCCAAAAGATGGAGAGAGATCCTAAGTTATACTTCAATAACTATTGGATTTATAGGCATGGTCTTCATAACTTACAAATTTTTAGAATCGGTTTATAATTATTTTTTCGTAAAACCAGATTTAGTTGTTGCAGTTCTTTTACCATCTAATCAACCATTGATTCCCGGACTCCCACCTTTACATTTCATGTATTGGATACTTGCTATATTTGTTTTAGCAACAGTTCACGAATTTTCACACGGATTATTTGCAAGAATGTATAAGATAAAAGTTAAGTCTTCAGGATTTGCATTCTTAGGAATTATTCTGCCTATAATACCTGCTGCATTTGTTGAGCCTGACGAAAAAAGCTTAAATAAATCGTCAAAAAAAGCACAACTTGCAGTCTTATCTGCTGGTGCCTTTGCTAATTTCATAACTGCGGCAATATTCTTCATATTACTAACTTTCATAAGCTTACCAATAGCAACTCAAATGTTTGCGCAAGATGATGGAATCTTAATAACTGGAATAGTTGAAGGAGGACCATCAGATAATCTAGGAATTGAGTTGAATAGTAAAATTAAAGGCATAAACGAACAAGAAGTAACTAGCTTGCAAGAAATATTATCGGTATTAAACCAAACTTCTCCATATGAGAAAATAGAATTAGAAACAGATCAGGGATTATTTTATATCACATTGGGAGAACATCCAGAAGAAGACTTTGGATATATGGGTCTAAACTTCCTGCCTTCATGTAGGCCTGAGAATTATATTGGTTGCTCAACTGCAAAAGCAAAGATTTTAGGATGGATATATGGTTTAGTCGCATGGTTATTTATTACAAACCTATTGGTGGGATTAATTAATCTTCTTCCTTTAGGAATTGTTGACGGAGGAAGAATGTTTTATTTGGCAATGTTGTCCTTAACTGGAAAAGAGAAAATTGCTAAACAAATATTTGGAGTAGTAAGTATAATTCTATTGGTGATGTTGTTATTTTTCCTAGTTCCAGCATTATATAATTATTTTGTAGCACCATTTGTCTGAAAATATGTTAGTAGATGTACACACCCACTTGGATTATCCAGAATTTGAGAAAGATTTAGATAATGTAATAAAAAGGGCAAAAGATTTAGGATTTGTATTGCTAATAACTAACGGAACTGATCCAGAGAGCAACAGAAATATATTAGAACTTTCTAAAAAATATGATATAGTTAGACCGGCATTAGGGATGTACCCTTCCACTTCTGTAGAATTATCTGATGAAGAGATAAAAGAAGAGCTAAAGTTTATAGAAAAAACAAAACCAATTGCAATAGGAGAAGTAGGATTAGATAATTATAGGGTAGGAGATATAGAAAAGCAAAAAGAAGTTCTTACAAAAATATCTAAATTAGCAATAAAACTAGATATACCACTCATAGTTCATTCAAGAAAAGCAGAAGAAGAAACAATAGATTTGCTAGAAAAAATAGGTGTAAAAAAAGCAGTAATGCATTGTTTTAGCGGAAATAGTAAACTAACTCAAAGAGGAATAAATAACGGTTGGATGTTTTCTGTGCCAGCCATAGTAATTAAGAGTAAAACCTACAGAAAATTAGCAAAAAGAGTTCCACTAAGTAAAATTTTAACAGAAACAGATTCTCCATTTCTATCTCCAGTAGAGGGAGAAAGAAACGAACCATCAAGAATAAAGGAAGCAATAAATAAAATAGCCGAATTGAAAGATATAACTCCTGAAGAATTAGAAAAAGTAGTTTATATAAACTGCCAAAAAATGTTTTCTATATAGAAATTATTTTTCCCTTTTGACCTGGGTTGATCAAAATAGAGTTTCCAATTTTATCTCTTTTATTGAAAGTTTCATGAATGTGTCCAGATAATGCAAGATTAGGTTTTACAGATTTTATTACCTTTGTAATGGATTTATTTCCAACATGACCAACTGAAGAAATATTATCTAAATTTGTTCCATAGGGAGGTTGATGAAATACTAAAACATGCTTTTTATTTTTTAATCTTTTACTTAGAACGAATTTTTCCAAGTCTTTAGTTGTTCTTGAGAAACCAAGTCCACCATACCCTATAAATCTATACTCTCCAAAATCATAAACCTCTTTATGCAAGTAAATAAGATTATCATATTCGGAACATAGGATTTTTAGTTCATCTTTGTCATCATGATTTCCGTGAATTAAAATAATTGGTTTTTTAATAGAATTAAGAAGTTTCAAAACAAAATTAAGTTTCAGACCAAAATAGGTCAAGTCACCTGAACAAATCAAAAGATCAGGATCATACTTTTTACTTTTTTCTTTGACTACATCTATATGCTTTTTATTAGAATGTATGTCGGTAAATGCCAGTATCTTCATCAAATTCCATTGATTCCACCTCCTTTTAAATTTTTAGTTCTTCAAGATATCCTTGCATAAAGCCCAACTCTGATGAGCTTATTTCGTCATCTTCAGCTAGAGAGATTATATCTTCTTTATCATAAAATCCCATTTCTATCACCCCTATGCCAGCGCCCCCCTAAGAAAATCGTCAACGTCTTCATTGATTGTTCTCCAATATTCTACTTCACTATCTCTCTCTCTTCAAAGTTCTCCCAAGATACGTATGGTTTTTTCCAAAACAAAGTACCACCTCCTGTAAGATTAATGTAAAACTTACTTTAAATATCTCACGCGCGTCCGTGACAAGCTGACAAGGAAAATGTTAACAAAAACATTTATAAACAACGTACTTTTCTGTTTTACAAAACTAATGATCAAGACGTGAGGTTTTAAAATGGCTGAAGAATATTCAAAAGAAAAGATAAACAAAGCTTATGAAGCCGTAGAATTGGCTAGAAAAAGCGGAAAGATAAAGAAAGGAACAAATGAAGTAACAAAAGCAGTTGAAAAAAATGCTGCGAAATTAGTTCTTGTTGCTGAAGATACTTCTCCAAAGGAAGTAGTTATGCATATTAAACCACTATGTGACGAAAAGAAAGTTCCATATGTGGAAGTGCCAAGCAAAGAAGATTTAGGAAGTGCTTCAGGTTTAATGGTTTCTACATCTGCAGTTGCAGTAGTAGTAGAAGGAGAAGCTAAAGATATAATCAAAGGATTTGTAAATGGCTAAAGAAGTAAGGAAGAAAGGCAAGGTAGAAAAAACTGAAAAGTCTTTATTTACTATAGCGGTAAAAGCTAAAGTAGAAGAAATAGTTGGCAGAACTGGAATGAAAGGAGAAGCAACTCAAGTTAGATGCAAAATTTTAGAAGGAAGAGATCAAGGAAAAGTTCTGAGAAGAAATACCAAGGGCCCAATCAAAGTAGGAGATTTACTCATGCTTAGAGAAACAGAGATAGAAGCTAGAAGACTTTCAGGCAAATCAAGATAAAATGGTTAAATGTTCATTCTGTAACAAAGAAATTGAAAAAGGAACTGGAAAAATAGTGGTGTCTAATTCTGGAAGAACAAGAAATTTTTGTTCCATGAAATGTGAAAAAAATATGCTAAAGTTAGGGAGAAAATCTGTCAAATTTAAATGGACTAAAAATGAGTGATATCAACTGGAAAGACTTACCTAAAGACTTAGAAAAAATATTAGAAAAGAATGACTTCTTGAAGATTAATTATTCGGTAAATGAATTTACTTGGGCATCAGGAGATTCAAAATATGAAGTTTCTTATGATGTGATTGCTGAAAAGGGCAACTGTTGGAGATTTGATGAGACTTACATTCTAGATAAAGGTGATGGAGACGACGGATATGGTCTTGCAAACTCTAATCTTTCTACTTTGAGACACAAAATGTCTAAAAAAGGATATTTAACTGATATGAGAGATAATTCTCTAAAAATAAACGCCAAATTAATTTAACAATTCTACGCCCTTAATTCTATAGTGTCCATCTTCTAATAATTTTTTAAGAACTCTTTCAAAAGCTACAGTGTCTCTATATTGAACTTTTTTGCTCTTTCCAGTATGATTAATTTCTTTTTCATCTTCATGAATCATAGAAGTATACCTATTAATGGTTCCATCAAAAGATCTATACACTTCATACTTTATACTTTTTTCATTTCTTTGAGTTATTTTTTCTAATCCTCCTATTTCATCATATACAAGAATTTCCCTATCGAGAAGTTTAGAATAATTTGCAGAAACATTTGAATCCATTCTCAAAATATATTTATTTATTTTGGTTTCATTCAAGGTAGATTTTATCAAATCTTCAAGTATTCGTTTAATTTTCTTTGTTCTCGGGCTTACTCTAGATTTTTCTAAATACTCTTTGGTTTGATTTATTAGATATATATTCTTCCAAATACTATAAAGTCTTCTTTGTCCTTTAATAAGGTGTTTTAACTTTGAACTATCTTTCTTTTTTCTAAATAAGAAATATCTTAATTTATTTGAATAATAAAGATCTATCATTTGTTTGTACTGGGTCTTCAATGAACTTAAATTTGGTTTTTCGTCTGAAGAGTATAATGTTTCTATATTATTTTTCCTATCTAATAATTTAATTATTATTGACCTTTCAATATCTTTTTTAGAAACTCTTTTGCCTCCGACCATAAATTTTTCAGAAAACAAATTTTTCAAATATTCATAGTATGTCTGTTTTTCAGTTTTATATCTAGAAACCTTGCTAACTAAGCTCATCATCTCTCTAGTGTTATTTGAATATTTAGAAGATCCAAGTTTTTCTTTCCTAAGAAATTCAGAAAATCTTTTGGACATATTTCCAAGATGATAATCTCTTAATTTTACCTTCAATTTATTCTTTTCTTTTTTTGATAAATTTTCACCTATTGCTAATACTTCATCGTCAACAAGTTCTTCAATAACATCATGAAGTAGTGCCCCTCCAAGAGTTATGTAATCTACATTGTAATTTAAGGCATCCAATGAAACTTCTAAAGGATGTTTAGCATATAGTCCCCCAGTTTTACGTCTATCATTTCCATGGGTACGGATACACTCTTCAATACAATTTTTTATGATTTTGTTCTTTTGTTTCCCGTATCTTTTGTTAACTTCTTTTTCTAGAATATTTGTGAGCGAATATATTTCTTTAAGCTCCTTTTTAGAAGATTTGTCTCCAATTAAAGATTCTACATCCGGCAACATTAACATTAAATAAAGATGTCGGAAAATATATTTAAAACTATAGTTTTTCAAAACATTTTTAAATCAAATTTTAGGATTTAACTTACAATGATTAGACAACCAATTTGTGTTCTTTTAGCACACGTGGATCATGGAAAAACCTCAATACTAGACAAAATTAGCGGAAGCTCAGTAGCATCAAAAGAAAGCGGGGGAATAACTCAGGCAATCTCTGCTTACGGAATTTCATTATCAAAAATAAAAGAAGTGTGTGGAGATTTACTAAATAAATTAACAAACTTAACAATCCCAGGACTTCTCTTCATAGACTCTCCAGGACACGAGGCGTTTACAACTCTAAGAAAAAGGGGAGGGAGCATAGCAGATATCGCAATAGTAGTAATAGACATAAACGAAGGAATAAAACCACAAACTGAAGAAGTGCTCAATATTCTAAAATCTTCAAAAACTCCGTTTGTTATTGCCGCAAATAAGATTGATATGATTTCAGGGTGGAGATCAAACAAAGATGAACCACTCATTCAAAATATCTCTGGTCAAGCAGAAAGCACATCATTAGATTTTGAAAGGAAATTATATGACTTAGTTGCAAATATTTCTAGATTCGGTTTTAACTCTGACAGGTTCGATAGAATAGATGATTACACTAAGAAAATTGCAATAATTCCAACGTCTGCAAAAACTGGAGAAGGATTTCCTGAACTTTTAATGATAATTAGTGGTTTGGCCCAAAAATATTTAGAAGATTCTCTCAAGATAAATGTAAGGGGGCTTGCTAAGGGTACAATCTTAGAAGTTACAGAAGAAAAAGGCATAGGTAAAACCCTAGATACTATAATCTACGATGGATTAATAAAAGTAAATGATAATATCTTAATTGGTAATCCCGACGGAGAGCCTATAAAAACAAAAATAAAATCATTATTCAAAATAGAAAAAGGAAAACTTATTCCATCAGATGAAGTTCACGCTTCTGCAGCGATAAAAATTTCTGCAACAGATTTAGACGAAGTTATTTCAGGAATGCCTATAAGAGTAATTGATGAAAATGAATATGAAATAACTGAAGAAATAAAATCTGAAATAGAAGAAGTGTTGATAGAAACAGACAATGAGGGTATAATAGTTAAGGCAGATACTCTTGGTTCTCTTGAAGCCCTGGTAAATTTGCTTAAACAAAAAGAGATAAAGATAAAGAGGGCAAAGGTAGGAGATATAAACAAAAAAGATATTGCACAAGCATCTTCAGAAAACAATGAATTAAACAGAGTAATCGCAGCATTTAATGTTAATGAATTAGAATCCTCCAAAAATGTAAAAGTAATAAATCATGATATAATTTACAAAGTTATAGATGATGTACAGGATTGGATAGAAAATAGGGGAAAAACTCTTGAAGAAAAAGATTTAGAAGGACTTGTAAGACCATTCAAACTTAAATTTTTAGAAGGCCATACTTTTAGAAAATCAAACCCTGCAGTGGCTGGAGTTGAAGTTTTAGCAGGAACCGCAAGAACAAATAACCCAATAACAAAAGATGGAAACAAATTGTGTGATTTGAAAGCAATGCAAGACAAAGGAGAGAATATTAGTGAGGCTCAAACTGGAATGCAAATAGCAGCCTCTTTTCCAGGAGTCACGGTTGGCAGACAAATAAATCCAGGAGATATATTCTATTCAGACGTTCCAGAAGAAGATTTTAAGAAATTAAAGAAATTAAAAAAGTATTTAAATAGTGAGGAAATCGAAACTCTAAAAGAAATTGCTGAATTAAAAAGAAAAGATAATTTAACATGGGGTATTTAGAATGGCAGAATATGTATTAACAATAAATGCAAAGGATGGAAAAAGTTACAAAAAGGAAGTTTCTGGTCCTGAAGCTGATAATATCTTAAACAAAAAGATAAATGAAAAAGTAAAGGGAGATTCATTAGGTCTAAAAGGTTATGAACTTAAAATAACTGGAGGATCAGATAAACAAGGATTTCCTATAAGAGTAGATGTTGCTGCAGGAACAAGAAAAAGACCTCTTGTAGTTGAAGGAGTTGGAGCAAAGCTTAAGGAAAAAGGAACAAAACAAAGAAAAACAGTTAGGGGAAATCTTATTGACGATAATCTTAAGCAAATAAACTTAAAAGTAGAAAAAGAAGGTTCAACCAAATTAGATGAACTATTTGGCAGTACAAAGGAAGAAAAACCAACAGAAGAAACAAAAGTAGAATCACCTGTTGAAGAATCTAAAGAAAGTACAGGGGAAGATAAGAAAGATGAAGGAAAAGAGTCAGAGGAAACAGGAAAATGATTTCATACCAGAGATAAATGTTGGTATGATTGGCCATGTAGATCATGGTAAAACTACACTGACTCAAGCACTAAGTGGCAAATGGGCTGATGTTCATTCTGAAGAATTAAAAAGAGGAATTACAATAAAGTTAGGGTATGCCGATTCTATATTTTATAAATGTCCTAAATGTAAATCTCCAGAAAATTATACTCCTGTAGAAAAATGCACTATCTGTAAATCAAAATGTATCCCATTAAGGAAAATCTCAATTATTGATGCTCCAGGTCATGAGACTTTAATGGCAACAATGTTATCAGGGGCAGCAATAATCGATGCAGCACTGTTACTTGTTTCTGCTAATGAAGATTGCCCACAACCTCAAACAAAAGAACATCTAATGGCTCTAGAAATTATGGGAATCAAAAATATAATTGTTGTTCAAAATAAAATAGATTTGGCTGACAAAGAAAAACTAATGAAGAATTATAAACAAATAAAGGATTTTCTGAAAGGCACTATTGCAGAAAATGCCCCAATTATTCCTATCTCTGCACAACATAAGGCAAACATAGATGTTTTGATACAAACAATGCAGGAAACTTTCAAAACTCCGGAAAGAGACAAAACAAAAGAGCCTATATTTTATGTTGCGAGATCTTTTGATGTCAATAAACCAGGCACCCCTATTAAAAATATTATTGGGGGAGTTCTCGGTGGTGCGCTCAAACAAGGCTCACTTATGAACGGTCAAAAAATAGAGATTAGGCCAGGAATTAAAAAAGAAAAACAAGGAAGGGCAACATGGAAACCAATCGAAGCCAAGATAGTTGGTTTAACAGTTGGAAATAATTCTGTAAAAGAAATTTCTCCAGGAGGGTCAGTAGGTATATTAACAGAACTAGATCCTTCAATCGTTAAATCAAATAATCTTTCTGGAAATGTTATAGGTTTACCCGAAAAAATGCCAAAGGTATGGGAAAAATTAGACCTCAAACTCCATCTCCTTGAAAGAGTAGTTGGTTCAAAAGACGAATTAAAAGTTGATCCAATAAAACTCGGAGAACCTTTGATGCTTAACGTAAACGCATCAGCAACAGTAGGAGTAGTTACAAATTTAAAGAAGGAACAAATTGAGGTAAATCTAAAAATTCCAGTATGTGCAGATAAAGGAGACAAAGTCACAATATCAAGAAACATAGGTTCAAGATGGAGACTGATTGGATATTCTGATATAACTTAATGACTTTCTTTTTCTAATGATACAACTGCCTTTATACTATCTCCAGAATTAAGCTTCATTAATCTTACTCCTTGAGTATTTCTTCCAATTTTGGAAATATTAGAAATTCCTGTCCTTATCAAAATACCTTTTTTTGTGATGAACATTACATCTTTATCCTCAGAAACACACTTAACTCCTACAACTCTGCCATTTCTCTCAGTGGTTTTTATGTTTATAACTCCTTTTCCACCTCTATTAATTAACCTATAATCATTAACGTCAGTTCTTTTTCCATACCCATTTTTACTTACACTCAAACAATCTCCTTTAGCAATCTCCATATCCACTACTTTATCTCCATTTGTTAATCTAATCCCTCTTACTCCGAAAGATCCTCTCCCACTAGCTCTTACCTGTTTTTCATTAAATCTAACTGCCATTCCATTTGAGGAGGCGATTAACAATTCTTTATCCCCATCTGTAAGTTTAACACTAATTAATTTGTCATTATCTCTTAATTTAATTCCAATTATTCCTGTTTTTCTAGGTTTGCTGTATAAATCGAGAGAAGTTTTTTTAACAAGACCAGACTGAGTGGCCATTACTAAAAATTTATCCTTTGAAAATTTCTTAATTGGAATTATTGCATTAATGGTTTCATCTTTATGTAATCCCAACAAGTTCACGATATTTGATCCTTTAGAATATCTAGATGAACTAGGGATTTTGTAAGTTTTCAACCAGTAAAGTTTACCTTTATTTGTAAAACAAAGTAAATAATCATGAGTATTTGAAACAAAAATATCTCTAACAAAATCTTCCTTTTTTGTGCCCATGGCTTTTATTCCTTTTCCTCCCCTTCTTTGCTCCCTATATGTTTTAACAGGCAGTCTATTTAGATATCCTTCCTTTGTTAAAGTTACAACAACCTCTTCTTTCTTGATTAAATCTTCATCTTCTATTTCTTCTTCAAAATCTTCAATTTTGGTAAGTCTATCATCCCCATATTTCTTTTTCATATCAATCAGTTCATTTTTGATTATCTTGAAGATTCTAAGTTCATCTGAAAGAATATCTTTTAATTCTGCAATAAGCTTAATCAAACCTTCATATTCCTCTTTAAGTTTATTAGTTTCTAATGAAGTAATTTTCTGTAATTTCATATCTAAGATTGACTGTGCTTGTACTTCTGTAAGGTTGAAACTTTCTATCAAAGAAGATTTAGCAATACTAACATCTTTGCTTGATTTTATTGTTTTAATTACAGGATCAATATTTTCCAATGCAATTTTTAATCCCTCAAGAATATGGGATCTCTTTTCAGCCTTATCTAACTCAAATTTTGTCCTCTTAGTAATTACATCTTTCCTATGTATTAAGAAATTCTCAATTAGTTCTTTTAGGTTCAAAACCTTAGGCTCTCCATCTACAAGCGCCAAACAGTTTACTCCCATTGAAACTTGCAATTGTGTAAATTTGTATAACTGATTTAGTATTAACTCAGGATTTACTCCTCTTTTTAATTCTATAACGATTCTCATACCCTTTCTATCGCTTTCATCTCTAATGTCGGATATTCCTTCTACTTTTTTTGATCTAACTAAATTAGCAATAGCTTCGATAAGATTTGTTTTGTTAACTTGGTAAGGTATTTCGGATACTATTATTCTTTTTTCTTCAATATCACAAACTGCTCTAACTTTCAAATGACCTCTCCCAGTTATAAGTGCACTTCTTATTCCAGAATTACCAAGAATTATTCCTCCAGTTGGAAAATCTGGGCCCTTTACAAATTCCATAAGTTCTAACGCTTCTACATCTGGATTGTCTATAACCTTAATAGTTGCATCAACAACCTCGCCAAAATTATGAGGCAAAATATTTGTAGCCATGCCCACAGCTATACCATAAGAACCATTAATTAAAAGATTAGGAACTTTTGCTGGCAGAACTACAGGTTCTTCTAAACTATCATCAAAATTTGGAACAAAATCTACTGTGTCTTTGTCTATGTCTGATAACAACTCTTCGGCAAGATTACTTAACTTAGTCTCGGTATATCTCATTGCTGCAGGAGGATCGCCATCTATGGAACCAAAGTTTCCTTGTCCTTTTATTAAAGGATATCTTAAAGAAAAGGGCTGAGCCATTCTAACCAGAGAATCATAAACTGCGGTGTCCCCATGGGGATGATACTTACCAAGAACTTCTCCAACAACTCTTGCACATTTTTTAAAGGGCTTATTGTGTAACAATCCCATCTTATACATTGCGTAAAGAACTCTCCTATGTACTGGCTTCAAACCATCTTTTGCATCTGGCAAGGCCCTACCAACTATAACAGACATAGCGTAGTCTATGTAACTTTCTTTCAATTCAGTTTCCAATAATCTTTGCCTAGTCTCTGCCATTATATGTCCAAGTTTCTAACTTCTTTTGCATGTGATTGAATAAACTCTTTTCTGGGTTCAACCTCAGAACCCATCAAAGTTGTAAATAATTGATCCGCCATTATGGCATCCTCGATCGTAATTTGTTTTAAAATTCTATTATCTGGATCCATAGTAGTCTTCCAAAGTTGACCTGGATTCATTTCACCCAATCCTTTATATCTTTGGATAGTTGCCTTAACTTCACCAAGAGATCCTATATAGCTTTTCATCCCTTTTTCATTATAGATATATGCCGTTTTCTTCCCGGACTTAACCCCATACAAAGGAGGAGTAGCCAAATACAGATAGCCTTCTTCTACTAAAGGTTTCATATACCTATAAAAGAAAGTTAATAACAAAGTAGTGATATGATTTCCATCAACATCTGCATCCGTCATTATTACAATTTTATGATATCTAAGTTTTGAAACATCAAATTCTTCAGCAACACCTGCACCAAGTGCAGAGATTATAGTTGTGATTTCATTATTTGTTAATATTTTATTTAATCTTGACTTTTCAACATTCAAAATTTTACCTTTCAAAGGAAGTATGGCTTGGAATTCCCTAGATCTTCCTTGTTTAGATGAACCTGCTGCACTTTCTCCTTCTACAATAAATATTTCACTTTTAGAAGGGTCCCTTGACTGACAATCTGCTAGTTTTCCAGGCAAGTTTCCTGATTCTAATGCACTTTTTCTTCTTGTCAAGTCTCTAGCCTTTCTTGCAGCTTCTCTTGCCTTAGATGATAAAATTGCCTTTTCACAAATAATTTTAGCAACTTCAGGATTTTCTTCAAAAAAAGTGGATAACTCTGTGAAAGTAATATTATCTACGATTCCCCTAACCTCTAAGTTTCCAAGTTTGGTTTTAGTTTGTCCTTCAAAATGAGGTTCTGGAACTTTAATGGAAACAATACATGTCAAACCTTCCTTAAGATCCTCTCCGCTTAATCCTTTTTTTGAAAGTTTTCTTTTTTTTATATAATCATTAACTGCCCTAGTTAAAGCAGTTCTAAATCCACTAAGATGTGTTCCTCCTTCATGAGTATTTATATTATTTACAAAGCTGTAAAGATTTTCCCTAAATTCTTCGGTATATTGTAAAGATATTTCTACTTCAATATTTTCTTTATTTCCAGAGAAATAAATAGTATCTTTGTGCAGACCATTCTTATTCTTGTTTAGAAAATTAACAAAATCTTTTATTCCTCCCTCAGATTGAAAGATTTCTTCTTTTCCAGATCGCTCATCTTTGATATAAATTTCAACGCCCTTGTTCAAAAAAGCTAATTCTCTCATCCTATTGGCCAAAATATCGTATTCATACTCTGTCTCAGAAAAAATAGAGTCATCTGGTAAAAAATGGACAGTAGTTCCAGTATCAGAAGTATCTCCAGTTATTTTTAATTCGGTTTCAGTTTCCCCAAGGCTATATGATTGATTATGAATCTTCCCGTTTCTCTTTACTTCTACTTTGAACCACTTTGATAATGCATTAACTACAGAAATACCAACTCCGTGTAGTCCTCCAGAAACTTTGTAAGTATCTTTATCAAATTTTCCTCCTGCATGAAGAGTAGTCATAACCACCTCAACGCCTGGAAGTCCCAGGTCCGGATGAACATCTGTAGGAATTCCTCTTCCATTGTCAGAAACAACAATACTATTATCTTCTTTTATTGTAACATTTATAGAATCACAAAAACCAGCTAAAGCTTCATCAATAGAATTATCTACAGCTTCATAAACAAGGTGATGAAGACCTTTTGAACCAGTATCACCTATGTACATCGCAGGTCTTTTTCTTACTCCTTCAAGACCTTTCAGTACTTGTATTTTTTGAGCAGTGTAGCTAGTTTGTTTAGATTTCTCCATTGTAAGTTTTAAAGAATATACTAGTTTGAGACGGTTTTACTATATAAAGGTTTCTGCTTAAATTTAGGTAGTACAGGACCTGTATTACTAAAATTCAATTTTAGATAATTTTTAGAAATAGTTTATACTTTAACAAGTAATTTCTCTAGACTTTCTTTCTTTTTCTTATCTAAATTCCTACTAAAATCCATTAAAGAATCATAAATTTTAGAAGCTCCATCTTCATTTAAGCCAACATCTTTCATAATTTCTAAATAAATCTCTTTAGGTAAATCTTCCCCTTCTAAAATTCCAAACATAACATAATTTCTTCTAGATTTAGTATGTTTTTTCTTTATTTCCATAAATCTTTCATGTGCTTTTGGATCAACTTGCTTAAATTCTTGTAGCGCCAACGAATATGATCTTGCTAAGTTAGTATCTTCCCAATGTAGTTTTGCATCAACAGAAGATTTTTCGGGTAATTTGTTTCCCTTAACCAATCCTTCATAAACTTGTTTACCTACTTCTCTATATTTTCTGTCCAATCTTTTATACAAAGAACCAAACGGACTTGTAATGTTATTGTATGCTACAAGATTCTCTACATTTTCTAACAATTCTGTCTTTTTCATAAAAAGGTTAGTACAATAAAATATATAAAATGTTACAAAATAATTAAACAAATTACACAATGTTTAAATACTTCTTAGTTCATTATTATAATACGCAAGAGACAACTTCAAGACAAGGCGATTAAAACGAGACAAGCATTAACGACGCAAATCGAAGAGAATATTCTATACAAGATTAATAATTATAAATTCGACAATAAAATCCATAATCCTTCTGAGTTGATAGAAGAAAGTTTAAAGGAATACTTCTCAAAACATAAAACTCCAAAATTACCTCTTAAGGAAAGAATAAAAAGAAGCGTACTTTGTGGTCTTCTTAGTCCTGGAGAAAAAAATTTTGTTGTTAAATCTTTAGAGGATTATATTTTACCCAATAAGAAAAAAGGAACTTTCTTCGATCCAGTAAAAAATAACTTATATTACTTAGTCGATGGAAATGTTCTGGAAAGAAGATTAAAAATCTATTCTAATGAAATAGAAGAAGAAGTAGTTCAAGATATTCTGTTCAAGGAAGAACTGTTCGGAATCCCATTAATAAGTAAAAAATATGCAGGTGAAGATAATAGATACAACACTTCCTGGGACTTCTTAAAAGATTCTGAAGTAATAAGAATACCTCTTCAAAAAGAAAAAGATTTAATCAAACATATTCCAAAAATGGAAGAAAATTTCTACCTCCTCAGAAACGAGAGAAGGGACAAATTAGAAGACATATCCATGATTAGAACAAGATGCGGATCAGAGGAAAAAGTAAGAGAAACTTTAAGTTTTATGTTAAACAAGAGGGGAGCCATGTCTCTAAATGGAGGATATTCTCATAGGCCAGCATTAATGAAACGAAATAATATAATTCATCGGTTTGGAAACTACTCCGATTATGGAATATTGCCCAAAGTAGGTCATGATAATCTTTCTTCTCTAGCATGTACGTCAAGAGAGACATTTTCAAGAGTTCTAAATGCATATGCTTTTCAAAGCAACGGAAGGAATTATAAACTTGCATTTGGAGAAGACAGTCATTTATTCATATGTAGATATTTGGATGATGAAGAGGGAAAACTTGTAAAGATAAAAGATTTGAAAGATTAAACAAAAGCTTTTTAAGTTTATTTTCAGAATTCTAATACAATGAAAACTATTCTTCTTGACACTAATTTTATAGTTTCAGCATTGAAAAATAAAATAAATTTGGACTTAGAACTAGATAGGATAATGAAAGAAAAATATCAAAAAAAGATAATAGATAAAACTCTGGATGAATTAAAAAAATTAAACACGGAGCATTCAAAATTATCTATAAAAATCTTAGAAAAACAAAAAGTGAAGAAAATAAAGTCAAAAACAGACAACGTAGATAATGATATAGTAAAAAATTCAAATAAAGAAACTATAGTTGCTACATTAGATAGAGTGCTAAAAAAAAGACTAAAAGAAAAAGGAGTAAAAACAATAACAATTAGGCAAAAAAAGTACTTCAGCCTCAATAACTGAATAGAAAGATTTATTAAAGGACTTGAAACCAAATCAATATACAAAATGTTTTATGAATTAAAGATTAAAGATCACATAAGAGTTTCCCCTTCTAAATTTGGAGATTCTGTAGAACAATCTGTATTGACTGCGTTAACTGATAAATTTGAAGGATATGTTTCCGAAGACATAGGATTCGCAGTTGGAGTAATTGAAGTGGAGAAGATTGGAGAAGGAGTAATACTTCACGGAGACGGAGCAGCACATTACGAAACAACGTTCAAACTATTAACATTCAAACCAGAATTACAAGAAGTAGTTCTAGGAAAAATATCGGATATAACTGACTTTGGAGCATTCATAGATATTGGAGCAATAGATGGAATGATTCACATTGGTCAAACTATGGATGATTATGTATCATTCAGCAACGGAGTATTACAAGGTAAGGAATCAAAGAGGGCACTAAAAGTTAATGATCCTTGTAGGGCAAGAATAATTGCTATAAGTTACAAAGATCCTGCAAACCCAAAGATAGGTTTGACTATGAGACAAAACAGAATGGGTAACCTCAAGTGGGTAGAAGAAGACATAAAGAAGGAAAGTAAAAAATGAAAAAGATATGTAAAAAATGTAAATTATTTGTAGAAGGGACAAATTGTCCAGTTTGCAAGTCCAATCAATTCACAGACTCATTTAAGGGAAAGTTAATTATAACTGATGCTGAAAAGTCTGAAATTGCTAAAAAACTAGATCTTAAAGTTAAAGGAGAATACGCAATTAAAATATGAAATCTATAAGTGATGAAAAGAATTCTGTTTTACCAAGAAGAGAATTAGTTTTTGAAGTTGGACACGCTAAAACCTCAACTCCAAGCAAAGATAGTATTAAGGAAGAAGTTTCTAAGTCCATAAAGTGCGATAAGGAGTTAGTTGTAGTAAAAAAAATAAATACTCATTATGGTTCTACTAGCTCTCATGCCAAAGTTTATGTTTATGACAATAAAGATGAAATGAAAATCTTAGAAAAAGTAAAAGAGGAACCTAAAAAAGAAGAAGTTACTGCAGAATCTAAACCTGCTGAAGAAAGATCTGCAGAAGAACCAAAAGAAGAGAAAGTAGAGGAAAAACAAGATGGCGAAGAAACCAAAGCCGAAGAACAAAGCACCGAGTAAAAAATTCGAGAAATATGAAGTTTCCGAAGGCAAAATAAATAGAAAGCAAACTTGCCCTAAATGCGGGGTTGGTATATTTTTAGCAATTCATAAGGATAGAAAACATTGTGGGAAGTGCGCATACACAGTTTTTGAAACACAATAATTCTGTAACTATTCATTAGTGGCACTCACCGAAAGATTTATAAATAATCAAAAACTCTAATTGTTATATCACCTCTTTTTCCCTAGGAGAAGACTTTGGTCTTTTCCCAGGGTTTTATAATCATTTTTTATTTGAAAATTTTCTTTCAAAATTAAGATACAAATCTTCCATTTTTTTAAGATTTGCTTGCACAGAATTAGATATTTTTTCTATTTTTGTTATTTCTCCCTTGACTTGTTTATTTAATTTTACTAATGCTTCACTATCTTTGAATCTTTTTATTGTAGTTCTCATATCTTTCATTTGAGAAAATATCTCATCAATCATCCCTCTAAGAGATTCATTCTTAGTTTCAATTTTGTCCAATCTAACATCGTATCTGGCAAAGCCTTTTACAACCTTCTTGGGATTCATTGCTTTAACTAAATCAGATGCCTTTTCAGCCTCGGTTTCAATTTTTTTTAATTTCTTTTCTTTTTCAAAGAATAAAGACCTTAAACTACCAATTTGTTCAGAAATATTATTTATCTTATCAGAATCAGCCTTTCTAAAATCCTTTAGTATCTCTACCTCTGCTTCGAGTTTTTCAATTACTGCCTGAATTTTAGAATCATCAGAAATACTTTGTTTAGGTTCTTCTTTTACTTCCATAGGTTGAGCAGATTGTTTACTCATGGGAGAAACCTCTGGAGCCCCTTTACCTAGGCTTTTTACTCTTTCTAGAAATCCTCTTTTTTGTGGAGTTTCTTTCTTTTGTTTTTTTGCCATTGTTTACTTTCTTAGTTTTTTTCTTTTTAAGTTTTTTCATAGTTTGTTTCTTTTTGGCTCTTTCTACTTCCTTAGCCATTTCTTCCTTTGCTTCTTTAGTGACTGGGATTAAATCTTTTGGAGCTTTCTTTATGTACTTTTTTCTCATAGATTTAGCTCTATCAAGTATTTCTTTAAGTTCTTTACTTGTGAAAGTTTCTACCTTCTTTCTTCCAATCTTTCTTCTATGTTTCTTAACAATTTTATCTAAATTAGGTTTCATACTTTCTAAATATAAGTCAACCATATTGAAATTTCCTTGACTTAGCTTTTCATCAATAAGTTTCAACTCAATTTCAACATCAAATACATCCACTTTTGCTTTCTTCAATTGTGAAATCTTCCATCTGATATCATCTAAGGTTTTGTTGTATTTTGTATATTTATTAAGTTCCTCGGCAGGTAATCCAAATGTGTTGTGTTTTAGAGGTCTAAATGAAACAAAGTAAGGAAGTCCCTTATTGTATCCTGCGTTAACATACATTCCCGTACCAATTGCTTCCCTAATTACAGATTGAGAATACTTAGAACCATATTTCATTCTTATTCTCTTAAGGTCATTTTCATATCTAGTTCTGAACTGTATCTCATTTCCAATATTTGCCTTAATATCGCCTATAAAATCGCTCAATACCTGACTAATCAGAACCAAACCTACGCCCCATTTTCTAAATTCTCTTGCTCCTCTTTCTAGTTGAATTAATCCTGCACCTGAGCCTCCAAACTTCGATAATAATCTGTGAACTTCGTCATAAACCATTAAAAGTTTTAGTTTTCCAGTTTCAGGCAAGTTTGCTCTGAACACTTGTTCAACAGTCGTAGTAACTAGGACATCAATTTCTTTAGGTTTCAAATCCTTAACGACAAATACAGTTATTTTCCCAGGTTTAATATGTTCCTTAATATCAATTTGTTCCTTTGGATCTGTTATTTTGTAGATATTTCCTTCGTAAGCTTTAGCGGATTTAGGAGACATTCCAAAAAATCTATATCTATCTAACATGTTTGTTTGAGTAGATTTTCTTAAGTATCCTGTCCATTGTCCAGTTGGATCAAAAACAATTACTGAAACTTTTTTGTCTAAAGCTTCTTCAACTACATCCATAGCACCAACTGTTTTTCCACTTCCAGTGGCTCCAGCAATCAAAGTATGAGTTTGTAATTTATCTAAACCTATGTAAGAATTAATTGGGGTTTCAGCGACCTTACCAACAAATGCTGCTCTGTCTGCAGATCTAGGTATAGATTTAATATCTACTTTTCCCTTGTATCTTCTTGTTTTTTGCCTTACAAACTCTAAAGAGTAAAATCCTCCAACTAGCAATAAAGCAATTGAAATTAATAATAAGTAATACTTGAATTTGATACCTAAGAAGGTTGCATTCAATACAGATCTAATTACTTCAATCTGAGCCATAGAAATTGTTCCTCTTCCTGTAACTCCTGAATGTATTGCTTTTCCTTTCACATAGTAAAATCCTTCGTCTAAGTCAGAAGGAGTGCTTAATGATAGTAATTCAGTATAATCAAATAGAACTTCTACGGTATAATTATCTTCACTCAAAGGAGTTTCAGTATCTTCCAAGTCTAATAGTTCAAGATTTATATCTACGTTTTGGTTGTTTCCATTATTTGTTACTTGAGTTTCAATACTAATATCATTTCCTGCAGAAACTGAATCTTGAAGAGGATCTATGTCTAAACTTAACAGATTATATTCTGAATTAAGTACTCTTATTTCTACAAGTACTTCTGAATAGATGTCTGCTCTTGTGAAACTTATTTTCCCTTCATATAATCCATTATCTTTATCTTCTGGAATAGCTATGTTTACAATTAAATCTGGATTTGTTGCTATCTCTATACTACTTGGAACAGTAATTAAATCTTGTATTTCTCCACTAACTTCAACATCCAAACTAGTTACATCTTCAGTAATTGAACTTATATGGATTAATTCGTAAGCTTCTTCCCCTGGGAATAATTCTTTTTCTATCTTGTTCAAACTAAAAATTAAGCTCTCAGATAATTGTTGTTGCGGTTGAGAACCTCCAGAGGATCCGTCTCCGCCACCCCCAGAAGGGCCGCTAGGCTGACTAGGAGGTTGTTCAGAATAAGTATCTGCAAAGTCCGCTCCACAACTAGTTTCAGTTTCCCAAGATTCTTGATCACCATTTCCGCAAGTGTTTATTGATAGGAGATATGCAGAGAATTCATCTCCTTCTAGATCTTCTTCCTCCAATGGAGGAACATATGAAAAAACTCCTTCTTCAGAATCATAGGAATATTCCTCGGAAATAATTTCTATACTTTCAAGATCATTGCAAGTTCTTTCACTATAGCTCCAGTCATGACAAACTACATAGTTCATATGTTCAGTTAACCACCCAACATATCCAATATACCAGTAAGGAGTATCTTCGTCAAAGAAAGTACCGTCCATATGTAATTCATTTATAGTCCCAAGATCGAAAATTTCAGACTCAACAACTACCCCATAAAGAGATATATAATTATTAACTAATGATTCCGGAATAAATGTCCCAGAATAATCAAAGAAGTCTAATGAAAAGAAATTACTATGTTCCTCCAACTGACTAAGGTCTACATCATAAAATGTAAAGTCAACTATACCTTGATAATTAATATTTAAATCCCAAATAGAATTTCCAATTTCTGATATTGTAAGTGAGTTCTCATTTTCAGCAGTAGTTATTGGGTCGCTACAAGAGTCAGTTCCAGGTAAACAAAACATAAGAGAAACTCCAGTCAACTCATTTCCTTGTGCATCAGTGAATTCCATTTCAATATTGTAAATAAGATCTATAACTAAAAATTCACTATGGTTCACTGCAAGATTTCCATAATAGTCAGAAGTACTAACTTCAACAGTATAAATCTCATTTGACTCTAGCTCTCCATTATCATATAATTCACCAACATTCAACGAACAAACAATTTCCGTGGTAAGGCCAACTAATTCGGAAGAGCAGTCGTCGATTTCAGTTACTTCAACTTCATCTTTAATCAACATAAAAGTAGTTAATTCGGATAAGTCTGCCTCAACGTTATCCTCAATTTCCGTCCTGATTTCTAAATTAGAATCACCGAATCCAGGATCAACAGATTCTTCCATAATTATATTAATTGTAGGAGGATAGGTGTCTGCATAATTAATATATTCATAAGTATAAGAGTCAATAATATTATATTCTAAATCCCTTACAACTACTTCTAAACCTAAATCTTTCTGTTCAAGCAGAGCATCTATTTCAGGTAATACACAAATTCCTTCAGAAGTGATTTCACAATCCCCTATCTCTTCTTCTTCATCTAATACAGTTACACTGATAAGTTCAAAATTAGAATACTCTGCGTCTTCTAAAGTTGTTAATATTGTTAATTCGATTTCTTCTCCACCTCTAAGGTCCTGGTCTTCATCTAGGAGTACATCTTCAACATCAAAATCTACAACTGTAATATTATAAGAGAAAGGAATGGAATTTCCATTTTCATCTTCTACGGTAAATTCTCCTGGGTAATTTCCTTCAATATTTCCAAGCCACTCCAGAGTTAGTTCTCCAACTGTATTAGCTTCTATTGTTATTTCAGAATCTTCAAAGTTTTCATTTTCAATACTAAATCCTAACTCTTGCTCTGCAGTATTTTCTACAATAATCTTTCCAAGATTTAAGCTTTGATCTGGAGCAACGTAAAGGTCATTCAAATCAACATCCAATTCCGTGCTAAATTGAGCATTCCAGGGATTGACTATTAACTCCATTACTAGGGGTTGGACATTTTCGTCTTGATCACTTACAATGATACTAAGATTCCAAACAACATTCATTTCTTGGTAAGTTTCAGTCAATGAAAATTGTATATTTGTGCTTCCGCCATGAGGTACAGTATACTCTCCCTCTACATCCTGTATATTTTCTGATATCCCAAAATCTCCTTCAAGTTCAAGGTCTAAGATAAGATCAACATTTCCAAGATTTTCTAGAACAATGTATCCTATGTCTGATTCAAACAAATCAACGCTCTCTCCTAAGTTGTCACCCAGTACTTGCCAACTTATATTTGGAATTACTTCAATAGTTATTGGAATCTCTTCATAAATTTGATTTTCATCATCATAATCAAAACTCATTATAATTTCACTGATATAAGTTTTACCTTCATAATCTTCTGGAACAGTTATAGTTACCGTTAGGTCTTCGGTTCCTGATATCTCCACGTCTAGTTGTTCGGTTGATAAACTTACAAGATCTACAATCTCCTCGTATACGGATAAATCTAATTCGATATCGATATTACCTTTGTTTTCAATCGAAATAGTTTGTTCTTCCGTTTCAGAGTTGTTTAATTGGAAAGACAGCTCGGTTGGAGAGTAATTTACATTTAAAATGGGATTTGGACTATATTGGAATGAAATCTCTTCTTCTGATTCAGAACCATCATTGTTTATCCAATTGTAAACTATTTTGAAAGTGTAGGGATTATCTGGAGGGGCAGGCTCGGTACCCTCCTCAACTTGAATAGAAATGTCATTAATTTGACAATCCAAACCATATTCTGCAGAACCACATTCTCCATCCGACGGAGAAATTTGATTTAGAATATCCCCTACTTCGTACTCTATTTCATAAGCCCATCCTTCTCCATTATTTGTAAATATTAAATCTCCAGTTAATGTAAAATTATCGTTAAACACAAAATCAAAAGTTAAATCTATGTTTGTAGTAGGAGATTCTATGTATATTCCTCCAACTGTGGATATTGGGAGATCTATTGCATCGTAATATTGCCCAGGGACGGAACACTGTACATTTCCATCAGTTAAACCAAAATTATATAATTGCACTGCGCATCCTTCATTATTAATTGATTCACAAGTTTCATCTCCAAAATTGACAGTACAAATACTTCCATTAATATTATCTCCATCTAAATTTGTGTAAACTGGAGTTATTGTAACTTCGGTATATCCATTTCCATAAGATACATCAGGAGAAGGAATGCTTAATCTCATTTCTTCCCAAATAATAATCGAGTCGGAATAAGATGACGAACTATGTCCAATTTTATCACAATATAACTCATAGAAATATTCTCCTTGTGTATTAAAATTAGTTGAGTAGGAATAAAAACTTTCTTCCTCTGTCATAGAAACCCCTTCATCACCAATATTAATATGACAATCTGCATCTGAAATAAGTTCTTCACTAGTAGAGTATACTACGTTAAAAGTTACTTCGTTTCCAATATAATATATTTCTTGGAAGGAAGCTATGTCATAAATCAAAGAAGTATTATAAGGAATTATCGTAAAACTTTCTTCTTCAAACAACCCACCTTCATAAGTACAAGACACAGAATATGTATAGTCTCCATCTCCATCCTCTAAAAATTGAGTAGAATACGAATACAATCCTTCTTCAAGATTTCCAGAGTCATTTATTATTTCATTTCCTTCACTATTTAGCACACTTAATTGGCAAGTTGTTCCGTTAAAACTTTGTCCGAAGTCAAGAATCGTTGCAGTAAATTGATGATTATCATCATAGTATTCCCCTTCATGAGAGATAGATAAGCCTATAACATACACACCAAGAGTAAAATCAATTATTCCCCCATATCCATCATCAACAGTAAAACTTAGATCATTCTGACCTACATCATATTCATCAACAATAAAAGTATAAACTCCTCCTTCTACAACATTATTTCCTTCGTCGTAGAAAGTAAGTGAATCTTCATCTACATCACTAACGTAATCTTCCAAATTGATATCGATACTATCAGTTTTAACAGATACATATACGTCAACAGGACTAGCTACAGGTGCACTATTAACAACTTCTATTTGCTGACTTGCTTCAGAACAACCATAAGCATCACAAGCTTCACAAGACACAGTAATAATTTCATGAGAATAATTTACTAAAAGGGATGCCCATAAAGAAGGGGCAATACACATATTATCATCACAAGAATGTACCAATTCTTCATCTTCATCAGTAAAATATATAGAAAGATTTATTAGATCATTCTCAGGATCCCCATTATCCGTACACTCTGCGTACCACGGATCAATTCCAACATAAATTTCTTCTTCAGAAAGGGTTAAAGTTGGAACATTTGGTGGTGTATTAATAATCTCAAGTTCATTGGAAATAACAGTTTCTCCTTCTTCCACAATACCTATAGGAGTAACAGCAACAGACCAAATGTCTTCAACTTGAGTTTCGCTACTTAGTAATGTATTGACCGGATTTTCATTCTCCCCTGACAAATATTCTTCATAAATCTGTTCTTCAGAAAGGACCTTATCAAATATCTTTACCTCATCAATATATCCTTTAAATGATGAATACTGGTTAAAGTTACAATTGTCCCCAACATATGAATAATATTTTGAACCAATCCTTAGTTCAGTTGCGCTACTTGAAGAATTAATTTGTTCAATCTCGCAAGTTTTATCAAGACCACCATTTATATATATTTTAACTTTGTGATCTTCATAAGTAAGTGCAACATGAGTCCAATCTTCATTAGAAACTACTTCGTAAGAGTAGCATGTGCTGCTTCCTCCAGACCATACATCATAGAATCCCATGAACTTAATTTTTCCATCTGTACCAAGGTATATTCTATACCCTTCGGAACAAATATCATCACTTTCGCAACATCCTCCACTAGATTTAAATCCATTTACAAATATATTTCTAGTGCTCCCAGTATCTTCTGGGTATATCCAAGCTTCCAAAGTATAACTTCCATTAACAAGAAATCTTTCAGGATATCCAAGAGGGATTCCTATTTTTTGATAATTATTTTGTTCAGGGAAGTAGTAAGATCCACCAATTTTTCCAGAAGAATCCCAAGAAATAGAATCATGGTAAGTTATGTTTCTATAGTATGTAGAAAAATCTGATCCCCCCTCTACGTCCAAGGGGAGATTTGCTAATGCAATGGATTCACCATCAACTCTCCAATCAGTATTTATTGTTTGAGTATTTTCATTAGCTTCGTAAGTGACGGTAAGATTATCAAACACTCCATTATTTCCACTACTTGAACTAAGAACAACGTCAGAAACTTCAGGAGTAGTACTTCTTGTCTCAGTTTCCTCACTTTTTTCAGTAACTTTTTCTACAATTTCTTCTTTCTCAGGCTCATCAAAAACAGAAACAACATCAACAATAACATCTTCAACTTTTCCAACTTCACTAGGAACAACAATTCTAGAATCACCGGGCTCAACTTCTTTAGTATAAGTTTCTTTCCCCTCAGAACCAATAACAGTAATTTCCACACTAATAGAACTATCGAATCCACTAATAATGTCTACTCCAACTCCACGGCCACTAGAGCTATACTCATAACTAAGGTCCTTACCAGGCCCTAACTGAACAACTTCATAATCTGGAACAAAAAATAAAGTCAAAAATCCAACTAAAGATAACATAAGTAAAGATAATGCCAACAAAAAGAAAGGACCATGCTTAAAGAAAGAAAAGTCAGATTCCTTGTGGGATAACCCTAAATCCTTAGCCTTCTTCTTAGCAACTTTCTTATCAGAACCTAAGTATAAAGTCTTAGTTCCGCCTTCAGAATTACGTACAGTATGATAATAATAATCTTTATTTTTTATTCTCTTTTTGTGCAAGTTAACCCACACCTCTCTTTGACTAAAATAACTTAAATTATAATATATAAATCTTTTCAATACAAAAATATTTAAACAATCAAAATAAGAAAAAATCATGCAAGATCAAATACTAGACATGCTCCTAAAAAAGGATGAATTAACATGGCAAGACATTCTTTATGACCTAATTAAAACAGAAAGGATGGATCCCTGGAACATAGACGTGTCTCAACTATCAAAAAAATATCTAGACATAGTTAGAAAACTGCAAGAAACTAATTTCTTTGTATCTGGAAAGGTAATTCTAGCATCAGCAATTCTACTTAAGATAAAATCAAACAAACTTTTAACAGAAAATATAGCAAATTTTGACAGCCAACTATATCATAAAGAAGATGATGAAGATTACACTGAACAATTAGAAGATCAGGATTTTGAACAAGGATCACAACCAAGATTAACTATTAAAACACCAATAGCTAGAAAGAGAAGAGTTTCTTTAAATGATCTAGTAGATGCATTAGAAAAAGCCCTAGAAGTAGATACTAGAAGAAAAGTAAGAAGACAAAGATATGAATATCTGGATGAAGATTTTGCAATGCCAGCTAAAAAAGTAGATGTAGGACAAAAAATAAAAGAAGTGTACTCAAAAGTAACAGAATATTTCAAGATTAAACAAAGCAACCTAACTTTTACACAACTTCTACCTTCAAGTTCAAAAGAAGATAAAGTATTTACATTCATACCTTTACTACACTTAGAAAATCAAAAAAAAGTAGATATGCATCAGAAGAATTCATTCGATGAAATATATATTTCACTAAAAAAACAAAAGCTTAAAAATAATTAAAGATACTTGAATATCAAGATGAAAGAATTAAAAAAAATAGATCCAATGTCCTTAGCTAAACTGCTTGGTCTTTTTGGTTTAATAATAGGACTTATTCTAAGTGTTCTATTGGCTGCAGGACTATCATTTTCTGAAGAAGGATTTGCTGCCTTTTCAGGATGGATGGTAATTTTAATTCCAATTGGTTATGGGATAGCTTATTTCCTAACTGGATTAATTTCAGCATGGATCTATAATTTCTTAGCTAAGAACATAGGTGGAGTAAAATTACACTTTTAATTTTTTTATTATTTTTTCTAAATTTAACAAAACATTCTTTCCAGAATTAAGGTCCTTCAAGCTAAACGCATTCTTTTCTAATTCCTTAGGACCAATAATCAAAGCATAAGGGATATTCCACCTATTAGCATAGTCTAAATTTTTAGAAATTCCCCTTCCTACCAAATCAATATCTGAATTAATTCCTTCTTTTCTTAATTTATCTAAGACTTTCACACTTTTTTTAGTAGTTTTTATTGGAATAATATAAACTTTAGTTTTAGTTTTCTCTTCTTTATAACTGATAGCCTCACTAATAACATCCAAACCAAAACTTATTCCTACTGCAGGATAATTCCCCTTACCAACATATTTTCCAATCATTTCATCATATCTTCCTCCGCCACAAACAGAAGAAGAAATCTTTCCTTTTTTTAGAAAACCCTCAAATACAGTCCCAGTATAATATCCAAATCCCCTAGTAAGAGCTAAATTCAATCTAACCTCTGATTTTTTACCCAAATAACTAAAAAATTCTTTCAATTCACTCAATCCTTCAAGTCCCTTTTCATCTTTGATAAATAAACTTAATTTAGTTAATGATCTAGAGCCCAATATTTTAATCAAATCTTCCACATTTTTTTTACTAGAATATTTGCTCAACTCTTTTTTTACTTTAACTTCACCAATTTTACCTAATTTATCTAAGATAATCATAATCTTTCTCAAATCTTTCCTTACAAATCCAAAATTTAGAAGTAAAGATTGCAATACTTTTCTATTATTAATTTCAATATAAACTTTCAAACCAAGTTTAGAAAATATATCTAGGGCCAATTTAACTAATTCTACATCTGCCAACATATTACTTGTACCAACTACATCTACATCACATTGCCAAAACTCTCTATACCTTCCAAGCTTAATAGGGCCATCTCTAAACACTTCTCCAACCTGATATCTCTTAAAAGGTAATTTTAATCCCGGATTTGTTGCTACATATCTAGCAAGAGGGACAGTAAGATCAAACCTCAATCCAAGTTTTCTTTTTCCTTGGTCAGTTAATCTAAACGTTTCCTTCATAACATCTGTTCCCTCTCCAGCGCCAAATTTTGCAGAAAGAACGTCGTATCTCTCAACAATAGGAGTTTCTAAAGGAGAATAACCATATCTTTCAAAGACCTCAACCAATTTTTTCATAATACTATCTCTTAGAATCTTATTTTCAGGACTAAAATCCCTCATTCCTTTTGCAGTTTGAAGTTTCATGTAATAGAATCCGGATTATGAGTTTATAAAATTTTTCAAATAAAAAAGAAAAAAAGAAGATAATTATCTTCTTGCTATTTCAAATACTGATTTCAGAGCAACTACGATTGTAGAAGTTGCAAATAAAGCAGTTAAATTAGCGAATACATCTTGCAAGAAAGGTATAGACTCAAGTGCAAAACCACCAAAGCTACCAACTATAACTAAAACGGTTCCTGCAAATAAAAACTTAGATGTCTCAGAAGAAGTTATGTTCAAAAGCCCAACCACAATTCCTAAGAACACTAATGTCCAAGCATATTGTGGGAAACTAACCAAGGTAAATAATACCGCTAGCAAGACTCCTAACAGAAACGCCCAACTTCCAAGCTGACCTGCTTGTTTTTTCTTTGCCATTTTTCACCTCCCTTTTTTAATAATTATAATATTCTAATTTTTGAATTACACATATATAAATATTTCCTAAGAACAAATAGTGGTAAAAAGGACGACGTGTGAGAATCGAACTCACGTCATTCGGACCACAACCGAATATTCTAACCACTAAACTAACGCCGTCATAATAATACTCAAACTAAAATTAAATTGTTTATAAAATTAACCTTTAAACCCAAGCTTTCTAAGTAAATTTCCAAATCTTCCCTCTGCTTTTTCATCATAGTTTATCCCAATTAGTTCTGAAGCTAATTTTTTATAAGCAACAGAAGATTTGCTTCTTGGGGAAACATAAATAACAGGTTCCTTCTTAACTAAACTCTCCCTTATTGAACTATCATAAGGGATTGTTACCAGAACTTCACTATCTAACATTTTCTCAACACTTTCTTCAGATAAATCATGGTCTCCGCCTGTCTTTGTTAGAACTATTCCTTTCACATTTTTACCCATGCCTTCAACAAATTTAGAAATTTTAAGAGCATCAGTGACTGCAGGGAGCTCAGGATTTGTGACTATTATCACATCTTCAACAGCATTTATTACAGTAAGTGCGTCTCCTCCAATTCCAGGTGCACCATCCACTAAAACAATATCAGTTAAACCTTCCAATCTAATCAACTCCTTAGCCAAGTTCCCAGGTTTTACATCTTTCAAATCATTAAGAGACAAACTAGCAGGAATTATTTTCAAACCAGAATTATGTTGATAAACACTTTCAAGAATATTGTTTTTTCCTTTCAAAACATCATGAAGAGAAATTGGAACAACCGGGACTCCTAAATGTAACCCTAAATTTGGAGTAGATAAATTTCCATCAACAATTGTAACATCTCTTCCAAAATAATTAAATGCAGCACCAAGATTAACAGCAGTAGTGGTTTTAGCAACCCCTCCTTTCCCAGAAAGAATTCCTACAAATCTCGTCATTAAATCCAATCCTCCATTAACTTAACAAATTCTTTTGCGTTTTCGAAATAATCCATTAGGGTTGGAACATCAACATTAACAGTTTTATCTTCAGAGATTCTAGAAATTAAAGTTACTCCTTTTCTATATTCCGAAACTCTATCAAAATCAGCATTTTTAATTTCCATCAATAAAGAATAAACTTCCAAATAAGGTTTGATATTTTTTTTGAATTTAGAAACAAGGTCTGCTCTCATACTTTTAGAAGAAGGGATAAAATCGATTTTATCTTCAGATTTTGCCTTTTCCAATACGGCAAGAATTGCAAAGTCATAAGCGTTAATTAATCTTTGAATAATATTATGGATGACATCACAAGTTCTAGTATATTTCAGACTGACAAAAACTAAATGATCTGATCTTTTTAATTCATCTCTTGCTTTCTCTAAGTATTCGCTCATTAGATAGTATATTATTCAGCCTAAATATAAAAGGTTTTGCTTTTGAAATCATATGTTTTACACGTTCTAGAGTTAATATTTTAGTATTATAATTATCAGAACAGATTACAAATTTGTCTCCTTTTACAAATTCCATAGGACTTTCTTTATGTTTTTTTATTAAATCATCTACTTCTTCAATAAACTCAAAATCACTTTGGGTAAAGGGATATCTTCTTGAACAAATTTTAGAAAATAATTCAACTTTTTCAACAAAACTAGAAGGATTGCTTCTAACTCTCTTGTAAACTTGATCATATCTTATGAAAGCATCTATAGAAGATTTCATAGATTTATCAATATTTTCAAGAATATGAACTAATAATTTATTATCTTTAACTAAAGGATAAGTAACATGGAGCATATGGTCTGCTAGTTTCAGATTTTTATTAGCTTCTAAGACCAAACTCTTGAACTTTTCCATACAAATAGTAAGTTAAGAAACTATTTAATGGTTATTTTTTCAACTTCAAAATAGCTTCTGCAAGATCTCCGCCAGTTTCTTCTAAAGTTTTTCTTGCTTCTTCTTCAGAAACTCCTGATTGCTCAGAAACAGTCTTGACATCTTCATCTAAAATATTAGATTCTTCAGAAATATCTCCAGTAATTTGTAGAGTTTTTTGGCCCATCATATCAATTTTTGTAACTGAAGGATTATTTATCACTAATCTCTTATCTGGAGTCTTAATTATAACTTCAATAGCATCTATTTCTTCTTGTTTGATGCCCATTTTTTGCATCATCTTATTCATTTGTTTGGGATTCATTCCTGGCATCATTTTACAAACCGAAAAAACCTCCCCCATACCTATGAAGTAAGAATTCTATAATTATAACTAGTACTATAAGAAAAAGAACAGTTCCAGGTTTAAACATTATACTACTCTTATATTCATCAGAGTATCTCATTAGGCCCCCCATCCCGGAAGGCATTTGTATTTTTTCTTGTGCCATTTTTAATAAAAGTGTAGGCAAGCGTAAGCCACGTTTTGTTAGGTTCTCGATAACGAACGAACCCTCCGACATTCAACTTAGCGTCTCAATGACTTGCACAAGTCGGGTCTGCCGTTTCACCGTTCCCCCACATAAACTCAGCTGGTTAACTCACTTTTGTTACCAAAAGCTTCGCAACATCATTGCTAACAATGTAAGGACGTGTCGTTTCTGTGCGGTTGCCTTGGATTTCTCCAACTTAATTTTAAGCGACCGATAATTAGTGCGTGGACTTTCCTCCCAGTTACAGGTTAGTCGGACACTCACCTACATAAAACCAGACTAAATTTTGATTTATAAAATTAACTATTTGACTACATTGTTAAGTTAGCGGGACTTATTTCAAATTAAGTTTGAATTTTTTAGATTTTGTAAATGTTTTTCCAATAATTCTTGGTAATAATTCACTGTTCTATTTTCACTTAAATTTAATTCCCCTTTCTTTGTTTTATCCAATCTTAAAGCATGCCATAATACCTCATGGACTCTAAATATATCTGTATACAAGTCAACTCTTGTTCTAAAATCTCCAGTTTTTCCTTGATATTGATTTAATATCTTTTCAATATCTTTATTTGAAAAATCATTAGATCTTAAAAGAGATGAAATTTCAAATGCCCTATCGCCGACACTTGAATGCTCCCAATCGATAAATCTTATTTTTCCATTTGGAGTGTAAATGATGTTTTCGGGATGTAAACCCGTGTGTACAAGTCCCATTTGTGAATTATCAAATGCTTCTCTTTTTTCATTAATTTTTTCTACTCCTTTTTCTGTTGCTGTTCTTGATAATCTATAAATATCATCTTCTCCAACTCTGTCTGCATATTCAGCTATTTGTCTTTGTGCATGAAAAGGAAACATATGGACATAATCCCAACAACTGTCAATGTCTCTTTTAAATCCTTTTTTATTTCTTAATATTTCTGGAGATATTTCTGCCATTGAATTTAAGGAATTTAATATCTGTTCAAGATATGACCCCATTTTCTCCCCCATTAATGTTTTTCCCTCTATCATTTCTAGAATCATTGACTGATTCTTCAATGAGTCCTCATCATAAATATAAGCACGAGGAGCCACTTCAAAACTCTCTAGAGCTTTCAGTTTATGATACTCTCTTTCAAAAAATTCCAGATCTTTTCCACTAACTCCATTAATCTTTAAAACAAATGGTTTGGATCCAAATTTTATAAAATGAACCTTATTAGATTCTCCAGAATATGATCCTATGATTATCGGTTTTTCTTTACAATCATATAAACCTAATCTTGCTTGATCAATTTTCTCTATATATTGTTGTATTTCTATTCCTTTATTCATTTTTTATTAGAGTATATAATTTATTTGCACCAATATTTCCAATTGAGGGAAGTTTAGAAAAAACCCAGTTCGGCAATGAGTTTGAGGTTGCTTGAATTCCCATTGGCTTTAATATTTTTGGATAAAGTACTCTTGACATATAATAATAAGAAGATGTTGGATCCTCTTCTCTGAAAACTGTGAGTCCGTTATCAGATGTTATTTTAATAAAATCTTCTGTTAAAGGGAGGCAGTGAAAGGGCAAATCAATTGATTCTAAACCAAAATCATTTCTTAGTTTATTTAGTCTTTCGTAACCTTCCATAAAAAGATCAAAAATAAATATCTTACCCCCCGGTATTGTCAATCTAGATAATTCTTCAATAGCCCTTTTTTGTTCCCTTCTTGAAGGTAGATTTGATAAAGCCCTTTTAGCATACACTATATCAAATGAATTACTTTCTCTAAGAACATTAGTCATTTCCCCAACCTCAAAATGAATTTCCCTTAGTCCTTTTTCTTGTTTTAAAATATTAGCCATATCTATGGCTTTGCTATTAGCATCAATACCCAAAACATAATTATCTCCAGGTCTTGTAATAGCAATTGTACTATGCCCATTAGCACATCCTACATCAAGTATTTTTTTACCCCCATAAGGATAAATTCTTTCTCTTAATATTCTATTTTCTCTATGGTTAAGATGTATGTCTGGAAACCCAAATTCTTCCGAATCTCTATATTTTGTTGCACGTTTATTCCAAAAGTCTTTATTCATAACTCTTCTTGTGTCTTCAAGAAATACTTCGGGATTAGATAAAACAATTTGTGCATACTCCTTAGATTTTTCTAAATCAACCTGAGTGACTTTTTTTGCGAGATTATCTAATCCACAAAAAGGGTAAGATATTGTCATTGGGCTTGGAACACTTGCGACCATTGCAAAAAGTGAGGGATTTAACGTTGGAGTATTAGATGCCGAAGCACAACCAAGAGGTTCTTTAGAAAATATTGCTCAAAAAATTAATTATCATTCACCAAGATATGTTGGATTTAGTAGTAATACTCCCATGTATTCTAATACTTTAGAATTATGTTCATTGTTAAATCAAGATATTCCAATAATTATTGGAGGAGCTCATGCTTCTGCGTTACCCAAACAAACTGCTAAAGATTTTAAAGATATGAATTTTTATTTATTAATAAGAGGACCTGCTGAAGATGCGATTGTTGATATACTTTCAAATACTCCAAAGCAAAAAATTCCTAGATCAGTCTATTATAATCAAGGAGGTAGATTAGTTGAAAATGAGGTCATTCCTATCGGAAGTTTTCAAAACTATCCGCATGTAGATAGATCTTTTTTTATTAATGATCCTCTAGAAATTGGAGGAAATATGACTTCTTTTCTATTATCTTCAAGGGGATGTTTTTATGATTGTTCTTTTTGCTCAATTCATACAACCTGGGATCAAAAAACAATGTTTAGGGAGGTTGATGATATCTTAGATGAAATGAAAAACCTTTATTCAAGAGGAGTAAGATCATTTAAATTTCTTGATGACTTATTTTTAATTAATTCAAAGAGACTAAATGAATTTTATCAAGGTTTAGGTAGAAGAGATTTATTGGGTAAATTGGATTGGTCTGCAAATTCAAGAGTTAATGTAATAAATAGATTTTCTGACTATGATATAACCTTATTAGCGCAAAGTGGATGTGGTGGAATTGGACTAGGATTAGAATCGGGAAATGATGATCTCCTTAAAACTATCGGAAAGGGTTTTACCTCTGAAGAAAGTAGAGAGTCTGTAAGGAGGCTAAGAAATGCTGGAATAAAATCTTATGGATATTTCATTATAGGTTTTCCGGAAGAAGATGATTCTCAGATAAATAATACAATTAATTTTGCTTATAGGTTATCTAATGAGTTTGGTTTAAAGGCGGGCATAGTTCCATATAAGCTTTATCCTGGTTCAAGAGATTATAAGAATATTATTGGAAATAACCCTTCAAACGAAAGAGTTCATCAACTAATTAAGTTTAAAACAGCATCTTTAACTCATCCAAATGATCCCGAATCAGTTAAGAATTTCTTAAAACAAAGGGAAAGACATACGGTTATTCACAATCCCGAACACTATAATCCCTCAAACATAAGTTCAGACAAAATAGTTGAATATATAAGAGATTTTTATTTAAGGAGCAGATTTGGATAGATTAATAAGTTCAAGGAAAAAATCTTTATAAGTTATAGGTTCCAGATTGGCAAGTTCCTCATATGTAAACCATCTATGATCTGAGTGTTCTTCTGAAATAACTACCTCTTTAGTCGTTGGTTTTCCAAGAAATACCATGGCCATAATCTCTCCATCTTTATCAAGTTCTTTAACAATCCTAATAATTTCTATATCCAAATTTACTTCCTCTTTAGTTTCTCTAATTGCGGCATCTTCAAATGATTCCCCCTCCTCAAGTTTTCCTCCAGGACATTCCCAATTACCACAATGCTCAATTTTTTCCTTATCTGCTCTTTTCACTAGCAGATATTTTCCTTCATCGTCCTGAATAATAATTTTTACTTGTTTTGACATAATATAAGAATAAAAGATTAATTTAAAAACTTAACTAAATTCGTATAAACATGGATAAAAATATAATTAAAATTTTCAAATATGTTCAAAAAATACCTTATAGAGTATGTAAATTTGAAAAAGAAAAGATTACTTATAAGCTTAAATATGGGGATTGTAGGCATAAGGCCTTTTTATTAAAAACACTTTTAGAAAAACAAGGATATGAAGTTATGGAAATAAAGGTAATTTTTGATTGGAAAGATTTGCCAATACCAAAAGAGATAATCTCAATTTTAAAAAAATCTTCAACAATCTGGCCACATGATTCTTTAAAGGTAAAAATTAAAAATAGATGGGTTAAAATTGATCCAACATGGAATCCTGAATTAGAAAAAAAGGGTTTTCCAATAACAAAAAAATGGGATGGGAAAACAGATACTAAACAAGTAACCGAAGGCAAATTAAAATTTTATAAAAAAGAAAAATATATTAAAAAAAATAAAATTAATCTTGACGAAGCAAAAATGTTTGCAGAGATATTAAATGAATATTTAGCTGCATAAAGAGATCTGATTTTTAATAGACAATGCTATTTTTTCCAAATTATTGCCATAAATTGCAGCAGTATGGGGAGTTAAAATAAGATTCTCAACATTTTTGTAAGACTCTAAATCTAAATCATTTGGATAAGTATCAAAAATTGCTCCACCCAGAGTTCCATTTTTTACTCTTTCAAAAATTTCTTTTTCTTCCAAGATTCCAGTTCTTGAGAGATTTACAACAACTGAATTGGGTTTAATTATCCCTGTTTTATTTAATCCTATGCTCTTTGTAGCTTCAGACAAGGGAAGAGTGTTGATAATTACATCGCATGACATAAAAACCTTTTCCAACCCTTCCAATCCACCAGAATGAGCAACTTTTTCTAAAGGATTTAAAGGGGTTTCTTTTAAAATCCAAAATTTACAATTATAATCACTTAAGGCAGAATAAATCTCCTTTCCAATATTTCCAAAGCCAAGTAATCCTACATTTTTTTTGTCAAAATACTCTTCTAAGGTTGTTCCAGCTAATTTTCTTATGTTATCCAAAAAATACTGAATTACCCCTTTAGATATAACTGATTTGTCTTGATAAATCGAAATACCTCTTTCTTTCACTTTTTCTAGTTCAATTTCTTCAGTTCCTGAAGTGGGAATAATTAGTGCTCTAAGGTTTGGTAATTTTCTTAAATCATCATTAGAGAGATAATTTGTTACAAGAATTTCGGTATTTGGGTCAATTACTCTTTGAGTATAATTCGCAACTACTCCATTATCTTTGAGAGCTTCGACTATATAATTTTCTCTCCATTTTGAAGGCGCTTTTATCCTGATTGAAGTTTTCATAAATCTTGTAAAATCACTTAATTTATATTATTTTCTAGTTGCTCTTACTGCGCTTTATCAGCTCTAACCATTTATTATTTTCCTTAAGTTTTAGATTGGTGGCCAATTCATAGGGGCAGCAATTTATAGTTTGATGTTTCCTTATGAAATTGTAAAAAATTACATAACCTTTCATAATTGCATCTGCACTTTCTACACTTCCATGAAATCCACGAAAAGTTTTAGTTCGTTCTCTTATTGAGTTATGCAATCTCTCAATGTAAAGATTAAAACCTTCTCCATTTGAAGCAACAACAGGATTATGGATTATATTGTATTTCTGCTCTTTAAGATTCCAGCCCCAAGTTTTTTTTACAACCCCTTTATAAACTTGCCAGCCATCCGTTGTAATAGTGGTTACATAACCTTCTGTTTTGTATTTAACTTTGCCCATGATTTCCTTGATTTCTTGTTGTCCTCTTGCCTTGAAATATTTAGCACTTACCAAATACCTTGTTTTAACATCAATACTATCAATAAACCAATCCTTACAAGTTCCTTTATTTTTATGTTCTTCTCGTCGATGATATTCCATTTCATCAACCTGAATTTCTTTTCCAGAATTAATTTTTAATTTGTCTGTAAAACCTGAAATCATATTGGCGTATTTCACAACCCAATTATACACAGAAACATTAGTAGAATTACTAGGATAAAAAGCTTGGAAATGTTCTTGGACTTTTCTTGTAGAGACTCCCTTATAAAATAAATCCAAAGCACAGGTTACCTTATTGGGATGATTTCTCATCCTAAAAAAACCATCGTCAATCACAAAACGATGCTTACAATTTTTACAAGAATACCTTTGTATCTTGCCCCTATTCTCTGTTTTTCTGAAACCCCTCTTGATGATTTTTTCAGATTTACAATTAGGACAAGAAAGTTTTTTATAGTCGTTCCCTTTACTATTATTGGAATTGATTTGTGCTTGGTCGTGCATTTTGATTCCCGAGCCCTTCGGGGCTCGTTTAATTTATTATGATTATCTTGTTAGCGGATCTTTCTTTTCTAAATCTCCTTTAATTAAAATTGCTATTCTGCTACTAAGATTAATTCCATTAGCTTCGCAAAATTTTCTAAAATCTGCAAGTAACTTTTTAGGCAGAGTTATGTTTAATCTTCCGTAATGTTTATCCATACTTATTAATGAGTATTGCTACTATTTAAATGTTTCTCTAAACTTCTTAGTTACAACTCGCTAAGCCCCGCTAACTTAACAATGCACTATTTGACATAATGAAATCTAAACCTTTTTCTAATCCATATCTATAATCATGTTCTATAGATTCTTGAAAATGCTTAATTGTAGTAGTTTTTAGATCTTCATCAGGTGCTATTTGATAAACTTCCAAATCTTCTGGAGGGGAATTCAAAAATTTTGCATCTTTATTATAAATTTCTGGATGGTGATATAGTACGTCTTGGAATTTTTCATATTCATCATAAAATTTAGGACTTAAGATATCATTTAAAGTTCTATCTGAAATAAAATCAATTGGATGAGTTCTTAAAACTATAATTTTATTTGCCCCCATTTTGTAAGCTTGTTTGGCAGGTATAGGATCAGACATTCCTCCATCAAGTAATTTTCTTGAATCAACTTCACAATACTTAGAAGTTACTAAAGGTAATGAACTAGAAGCCTTTAGATATTTCTTCCAAGTTTTAGTAGTGGGTTCTAAATATACTGGCTCCCCTTTTTCTATATCTGTAGCAACTATCACAAGTTTCTTATCTTTGATGTTTTCTATAGCCTTTTTTACCTTAAAGGGATTTTTCTTATTTCCTTCTTCTATTAAAAGATCTAAATCCATATAATTTCCACCTTTTAGATATCTAAAAATACTAAGAAAATTAGAATTAGATGCAATGTCTTTTATTAGTTCTATATTTCTTTTATATTGTTTTGAAGAAAATGAAGATAAGTTCATTGCTCCACTAGAAACTCCAACATAAATATCAAATGGATCATAGTTGTGTGAAATAAAGGTATCTAAAATTCCAGCAGTGAATGCAGCTTTAAATCCTCCTCCTTCGACAACTAAAGCAGATTTTTCTTTCATAAAAAAAATAGTATAAACTAGTATAAAAAATTAATTAAAAAAAATAAAAATTTTCCAAAAGGAAAATCATAAGCAAGCACAACTGTTTCTAAAGTCCAAGCAATTAGTAAATGCGCGCTGAATTCCTCGTTGCCTCGGAACTTACACGCCATTCCTATCAAACCCGTCTTTTGCGGGCGCTTGTAGTGTCTCTTTTTGAGGTACGCTTCGAGCTTAGATGCGTTCAGCTCTTATCGCTTGGGGCGTAGCTGCTCTGCCTGCCCTGCCGGACAACAGATACACCAGAGGCCCCGAACCCTCGTTCCTCTCGTACTGGAAGATCCTTCCTCTCAGACACTTAACACCTCCACCAGATATCGAACAAACTGTCTCACGACGTTCTGAACCCAGCTCACGAAACTCTTTAATGGGTGAACACCCCCACCCTTGGACGCTTCTGCACGTCCAGGTTGAGTTGAGCCGACATCGTCGTAGCAAACAGCGCCGTCAATTCGAGCTATTAGGCGCTACCACTCAGTTATCCCCGGGATAGCTTTTCTGTCATCCCTACCTCCCATCAAGGAAATGTAGGGGTTCGCTAGACCAAACTTTCGTTGCTGCATCCGTTATAAGTCCGAATACAGTCAGGCTGACTTTTGCTCTTGCACTCTACATCGGATTTCTGACCCGATTGAGTCAACCTTTGGGCCCTGCTGATATCTTTTCAGCAGGGTGCCGCCCCAGCCAAACTACCCATTTTACGATGTCCTTTTTTTCAAAAGTTAGTGGTGCGAGTTTTGAAGGGTGGTGTTTCATCTTTCGTCTATTTCCGAACTTGCGTCCGAAACCTAACAACTACCACCTACGCTGCACAACAAAACCCACAACACAACACAAAACTGTAGTAAAGTTCCACGGGGTCTATGCTTCCCGCTGGAGGTCACTGGCCTTTGCACCAGTATAGTGTGTTCAGGGGACTCAGGTTAGGGACAGTAGAGAGATCGTTACGCCTTTCATGCAAGTCGTCAATAAAACGACAAGGCATTTCGCTACCTTAAGAGAATTATAGTTATTCCCGCCGTTTACCAGCTCTTAGCCCTGTTGGACCAGGGTTTCAAGTACCAGCACTGGGCAGACGTCACTCCCCATACACATCCTTACGAACTAGCGAGGAGTTAAGTTTTTGTTAAACAGTCGTCCCTCTCTTGTCACTGCGCCCTGTAATCGCATTCATAAGAATACAATCGCAGGGATTCCTTATACCAAAGATACGGAACTAATTTGCCGAATTCCCTTAACCTGATTACTCCCTCTTACCTTAAGTTTCTCACCTAGGGGCACCTGTGCCGGTTCTGGGTATGATTATTTAGGATCCATCTTTGTTTTCTTTTCACTGGGTCCAGGCGTCAACCAAATGAACTATACAGACCACTACTCATAGGTTTAATCAAGTTCTCATCATTACGATACTCCTTTGATTTATCCTATTTAACACCCTTGACTAAAGATGTAGGTCTAGCCCGAACCGTCAAAAACAAAGCTTTCGTTGCCGAGTACCCAAATAGTAACGGAATATTAACCGTTTTCCCTTTCCTTTCATCAGTTAAGACTTAAGTTAGGATCAACTAACTCTTGGCTGATCTACATTGCCAAGAAACCCTTGCCCTTACGGTATTACAGATTCTCACTGTAAACTGATCTTACTACCACCAGGATTTTTATTTCCACTCGATCCATCCCTTCTTTCGAAGAAACTTCTGCTCAAGCGGAACACCTGCCTACCACTATCGTTTCCGATGTCTGCAGTATCGGTGACCAACTTAGCCCCGTCCATTTTCAGGGCACTAAATCTAGAATGGTGAGCTGTTACGCTTTCTTTAAAGGATTGCTGCTTCTAAGCATACCTCCCATCTGTATTAGACGTAATACACCTTTCACCCTTTAACACTCAATTGGTACTTTGGGACCTTAACTGCAGTCTGGGTTGTTCCCCTCTTCCGACAGACGCTTACCGCCTGCCGGCGTATCCCGAGTTCTACAATATATAGACGTTCAGAGTTGAACAAGAAACCGAGGGCTTTCGCCCCCACAATTTCAAATCCGTAGCTCTACTATCTATACCATCTCCCTCGAGGTTAGACTACGGCCTATTTTGGCAGGAACCAGCTATTACCGGGCTCGATTGGCTTTTCACCCCTATCCACAGCTCATAAGAACGGTTGTCCCCAGAAACTCTTCAGGCCTCCACGAGATTTTACTCTCGCTTCACCTTGTCCACGGATAGATCGCCCGGTTTCGGGTAGTACCCAAGTGACTAAAGGCACTTATCATACCTTGGCCCTTGTTACCTGCGGCAAATTGCTTTCGCTATGGATACGAACATAATTCTTATCCTCGCCACTCAGGTACACTCCCTGGTCCGTTATTCGAAACGTACGATGCAACTCCGAAAAGCAGCATCATACCGTAACCGTTAGATTTCAGGATCTTTTAACTCTCTGTTACGAGTACTTTTCAACTTTCCCTCACGGTACTAGTGCGCTATCGGTCTAGAATAGTATTTAGGGTTGGAAGTTGATGCCTCCCAAATTCATGCGCAATATCCAATGCACACTACTCTGGATACTACCAATCCCACCAAATTTCCTCTACGGGACTATCACCCTCTATGATCTATCTTTCCAGATAAGTTTAAGTCATTTGGTTAGGGACGAAAGGTAGTCCAAACACCACATCTCCTTTATATTTCTATAAAGGATTCAGTTTGCCCTATACGGTTTTCGCTCGCTGTTACTAACCGCATCTCAAAATTGATTTCTTTTCCTGCGGGTACTAAGACGCTTCAATCCCCCGCGTTCGCTACCATTACTGGTTGTCTCAAAAGAGACATGAAGTCACATTCAACAATCTTAGGTTCAAAGGCTGCATGCGCCTCGCCTAAGCTTATCGCAGCTTGCCACGATCTTCATCGCCATTCTAGCCAAGTCATCCATCTAACGGCGTAAGTTAAGAAACAGTAAAGTAAGTAATATACTTACGTTAAGTGCTTGCCTATGCATGATCATATTATAAAATAAGATCCTTCATCCAGAAACTTAGTTTTTGAATTGCACAATTCCTTATGGAAAAATGGACCCACCGGGAATCGAACCCGGGCCTGGGCGTTGCAAACGCCCTGTTCTACCACTAGACTATGGGCCCAAAAGTAAACATAGTCAAAAATGCAATCGATAGAATTTGTCTCATATTTAATATTATTATAAAATAATATAGGAGGTGATCCATCCGCAGGTTCCCCTACGGATACCTTGTGACGACTTAACCCACCTCACTGAACTCTGGTTCGAATCAATCAAAAAATTAATCCTCACCAAAACCCTGCTCGGTTGGCTTGACGGGCAGTGTGTGCAAGGCTCGGGGACGTGTTCACCGGACTGTGTTGAAATCCGATTACTAGGAATTCCATCGTCATGGGGGCGAGTTACAGCCCTCAATCTGAACTAAGATAGGGTTTAGAGGCTTAGCTTCTCCTCTCGGAGTTGCATCCCGTTGTCCCTACCATTGTTGCGCGCGTGTAGCCCAGCAGATTCGGGGCATACAGACCTACCGTTGCCCAAGCCTTCCTCCTTGTTTCCAAGGCAGTCCTCATATTGTGCTCATTCCTTCCGGAGAAGATGCTAGCAAATATGAGCATGGGTCTCGTTCGTTTTACGACTTAACGTAACACCTTACGGCACGAACTGACGGCGGCCATGCACCACCTCTCGGCTTGTCAGGTAAAACCTTCAATCTGACCTTCATTCTGCCGTCGCTGCTGGTGAGATTTTCTGCGTATAGTTAGATTAAACCGCACGCCGCACTCCTTGTAGCGAGCCCCCGCCAATTCCTTTAAGTTTCGGTCTTGCGACTATACTTCCCAGGCGGTGAGCTTAACATCTTCACTTAAGCGCTGCACATCCACGAAGAAAATGCAACACTCAGCTCACAGCGTTTACAGCTAGGACTACTCGGGTATCTAATCCGTTTTGCTCCCCTAGCCTTCGTTCCTGACCGTCGAATCCGTTCTGGATAGATGCCTTCGCCATCGGTGGTCTCCTAAGGATTATAGCATTTTACCGCTCCCCTTAGAATACCTCTATCCCCTCCCGGTTCCAAGTTTGACAGTTTTTCTTGCACGTTGATCAGTTAGGCTGAACAATTTCACAAGAAAGTTATCAAACCGGCTACGAACGCTTTAGGCCCAATAAACATGGTTACCACTTGTGGCGCTGGTGTTACCGCGGCGGCTGGCACCAGTCTTTCCCACCACTTATTCTCCAAGCTTTTTACACTTGGCAAAAGCCTATGCAATACATAAGCACTCGGGATACCCTTATCACGCTTTCGCGCATTGTAAAGTTTCCGTGACTGCTGCACCCCTTAGGGCTAGGACCAGTATCTCAGTGTCCTTCTTGAGGCTAAGACTCTCATCTCCCCTACTGATCGTCGGCTTGGTGAGCCATTACCTCACCAACAACCTAATCAGCCGCCGACTCATCCTTAGGCCTTACGTTTCAAAGAAAGAGCTTTCCAGCACCAATCTTCTATTTGGATTTAGCCTCAGTTTCCCGAGGTTATTCCAAACCTAAGGGCAGATTATCGACGTGTTACTAAGCCTTTCGCCGGTGTCCGAAGACCCCTGAACTTGCATGTCTAATTCGTATCCCAATAGCAGTAACCTCCCGCAGGATCAACGGGAATTAAAAAAATTAGTCGCAAAAAAAATAAAAGAATAGAGACTCACTCTATCAAGTTTTGCTTTGACTATGCCTACCTCATACAAGATAATTCTATCATGTATTCACAAAAACATCAAAAATTGAAGAAAATCTTCAAGAGATGCGCATCAAAATGGTGAAATAAGTTGTTTATAAATATTGCTATCTATTCTTACGTTTTCTTTTCTCTTTATTCATCTTTTTTCTTTGCCATTTCCATCTCATTTGGCCTTTCTTCTTCCAACGTCTTGAATTTCTTTTCATATTTATCTTTCACCTATGCTCCTGCCGGGATTTGAACCCGGGTTTCTGCCTCGAAAGGGCAGCGTCCTGGACCGGACTAGACTACAGAAGCGATAAAACTCTTGGGTCTTAATCCATTTATAAAATTATTGCTAATTTAGATATGGGTCTGGGCGGATTTGAACCGCCGATCTCTGGTGTTCTTAGATTTTTGGAGTTAAAATTTGTACCAAAAACGGTCATATAAGACCAGTGCTTTAAACCAGACTAAGCCACAGACCCATTAGAAAAAATGACCAAAACTTTCTATTTAAACTTTTCTTTTTAACTTAGAAAGATTTTACCTGCAAAGTAAAGATAACTCAACCAAATCAATCCTAATACTGAATCAAATAATAAAAAATTAAATTTATGTTTTAATCTCTTAATGGTTAATTCTTTTTGTTCAATTCTTTTCTTTACTCCAAAAAATGAAAACCAACTTGGATAGGGCCAAAATAACATTACTCCCGTATTAGATAGCATATCTAAGAATATGTGGGACAATACTCCTAATGAAATAAATATTGCTTCATTACTTAGATTAATTTTATTTAAAACAAAAAAACTTATTACAAATATAAAAAACATGAAGAAGATTGAATGAGTAAATGTTCTGTGTGTTTTTTTTTTGAAAAACCCATCAAAGAGTAAGTCTACGTCTGGAAGAAGACTGCCAAATAATAATATCATCCAAGCAGTTCTAGTTAAATTCATTCCACTAAAAACTTCAAATAATTTTCCAAGAGTCCAACCACCTATCAAATGACCAAATGCAAACATGGGTTTACTAATCCAGATTATATTAAAAGACTTATGAAACAAAAGTTTTTTAATTTTAACAATAGGACAAAATCTATGTTAATTGGAATTGTAGGAAAACCAAACTGCGGAAAATCAACATTTTTCAAAGCAATGACCTTGGCAGAAACTGAAATAGGAAACTATCCTTTTGTTACAATAAAACCTAATCATGGAGTTGGTTATGTGAAAATTAAAGATGTAGCAAAAGAATTTAACAAAACTGCAAATCCTAGGGAAGGATATATTTCTGGAGAGCATAGATTTGTTCCAGTAGAATTATTAGATGTAGCAGGATTAGTTCCAGGTGCACATGAAGGAAAAGGAATGGGAAATCAATTTCTTGATGATTTAAATCAAGCAGATGCATTAATACATGTAATAGATATCTCTGGATCAACAAATGAAAAAGGAGAATCAGTTAGTCCATTAAGTTACAATCCTTCAGAGGATATCAGATTTTTAGAATTTGAACTAGATATGTGGTATTTTAGGATAATAAAAAAAGGTTGGGAAAAATTCGCCAGATCTTTGGCAACAAACAAAGAAATTGCAAAAGCAATCGCTAAACAATTATCTGGTTTGAAAGTTACTGAAGAGATGGTTAAAGATTCAACAAAAGAATTGAGTGATAAACCTTCTGAGTGGTCAGATAAGGATTTACAAAGTTTAGCTACAAAATTGAGAGAGAGAAGTAAGCCAATGATAATTGTAGCTAATAAGATAGATGTTCCCGGAGCTGAGGATAATTTAAAACAAGTTCAAAAAGAATTTCCAACCTATAAGATAGTTCCTTGTTCAGCAGAATCAGAACTTGCGTTAAAAGAAGCAGGAGATTTAATCAGTTATTCTTCTGGGGATAATCATTTTCAGACTAAAGGAGAGTTGAACGATAAACAAAAACAAGGTTTAAATTTTATCAAAGAGAATGTCCTTTCCAAATTTAATAGCACAGGTTTGCAAGAAGTTATGAATACTATTGTATTTGATATCTTAGATTATATTGCAATTCATCCAGGAGGAGCAAATAACCTAGAGGATTCAAAAGGAAATGTTCTTCCAGATTGTTTTTTAATGCCAAATGGTTCAACAGCAATAGACTTTGCATTTAGATTACATTCCGATATTGGAAATGGATTTATTAAAGCAATAAAGGTAAAAACAAAAGAAGTAATTGGTAGAGAATACAAATTGAATCATTTAGATATAATAGAAATTAAAACAAGTTAATTTAATAGTTTCCGTTACCTTCTGGCCAAATAGTCTCTTCTAAACAAATTTTTATTCTATTCTCTTCATTCAAAGTACTCGCATGATAATACTCCAAAATCCTCATACAACCATATCCAATATTTGAATTATCTGCAGGGTCAATACAATTAGGCTCATATTCATTAAGTCCCCATGAATGGCCATCTAATTCCATAGAAACAAATTCCTCTCTAGGATAAATATTAATCCACTCAATATAGTGTGTATTCTCATAGACATCTTCGAAATGCCATCCTTTTCCAATACTACTTGGTAAAAGTTCATCGGTCCATATCATTTCTATACCTTGACAAGGTCCAAAATTTTCTTCAATTAGTTCCAAACAAACATCTAATTCCCCCCTTCTTGGACTATAAGATAATGCACTTAATGAAACGTCGTTAGCTCCGTTATTGTTAAAATCATAGTAAACTGGATCACCATAAGTACCTCCAATCCCTGAAGAGGTACCGTCTATTTTAAAAGTAGCATAATCTCTATAAACATTGAGCAACCTTACTACATGACTATTGCCTTCAGAATCATAAAAAATACTACTTGTTCTCATGGTCCAAGTAAATTCTTCTCCACTACAATAAGAAGTATCTAATGTGGCAGGAGATTGTTGTACACAACCAGATAGAAAAACTAAACCAATCAAAAACAAACTTACAAATAATAACCTCTTTTTCATAACGTTAAAACTTATAAACTACTATATAAATATTTCTTTAATTAAATTCAACTTGATCAATTCTCTGATAAGGTTTTATGTCAATTTCATATTTTTCTTTTTTATCATAATATTTCAAACCGGCAACAGCAATCATTGCTCCGTTATCAACTAAAACCGGATTTTCTGGGATAAAACATTTTGCACCTCTTTCCTCACACATTATTTTAGCCATTTCTTTTAGTCTAGAATTACAAGCAACTCCTCCTCCTAGTAATAACTCTTTTTTATCAGTATGTGCCATTGCTCTTTCAGAAACTTCTAACAACATTGCGAAAGCAGTTTCCTGTAGGGAATAAGCAAGATCTTCCAGCCCTATTTTACCAGTATCATATAACTGTTTCAGTCTTGTTAACATTCCAGACAAAGCTATATCCATTCCTTTAACTGAATAGGGAAGTTCAATATAATTTTTAGACTCCTTGGCTAAATTATCTATTTTTGGTCCTCCAGGAAAACCTAGGCCAACATGTCTAGCAAAGGCATCAATAAGATTTCCAATTCCTTGATCTAAAGTTTCACCAAAAACTCTATACTTTCCACCTTCAAAGGCAATAACTTGTGTGTTAGCTCCAGAGGCATATAACAAAACAGGATCCTTAGCATTAGTAAGAAATTTACCAACCTCTATGTGGGCAACAGAATGATGAACTGGGATCAAGGGAATATTATATTTTTTACTTAATTTCTTAGCTAAGGACATTCCCTCTTTCAAACAAGGTGCTATCCCAGGGGCATTAGAAAAAGCAATCAAATTAACATCTTCTATTTTTATTTCAGCTTCAGTTAATGAATCTTGTAAAACCTTTTCCTTAACTTCTGCATGATGATTTGCAGCTTCAACAGGAATAATCCCTCCCTTTTCAGTAGTATAGCTGTCTTTTACATTGGAGAGTATCTTTTTCTCATTTACAATGCCAACTCCGAAAGTATGAGCTGTACTTTCAATCCCTAAACATATCATAAGAGAAATAGTTTAAATTTCTTTAAAAATCTTATCAAAACAAAAGTTATTTATACATAATCTAATAAAAAACTAATATGAATCACAGAATTAATTTTGTTCTTATAGGCATGGTTTCCCTGGTAGTTCTCTTTGGAACAGTTGAAGCGATAAAAGATTATCATTTATCTACAATAACTGGAAGTGCAATATCTGGAGATTTTGGAATAGAGTCAATACAAGAAGCAGTTAATCCAATTACTGCAGTCTTACTAAGGGCAGAAGATCAAAAGTTAAATCAAGATGTTCATGAGTTAATAGAAGAAAAAGACAATAATAATATAATCTTGAATCCCACAACTATTCCGCCTAGTGAAGACGAGGATTATTTGTTTATAGAATGGGGAAATAAGTTAAACCTTTTGTCCCTATATATGAAAAAAGAAGGAGACAATGAGGCTTCTTTCGAAATTTGGGGGCCGGGAAATACAAAAATAGCAAGTGGAGAATTAACAAATGAATACAAGTGGTATCATTTTGAAGTTTCTTCAACAAAAATGAGCTCTTCAAATTATGCTATCTTTAATTTTGGCGGAAAAGAAGATATATTTATAGATAAAATATTAGGGATCGAAGTAGGAGAAAATGGTCTTGCCAAACTTACAGGAATGATGATTGGAAGATTAGTTTAGAAAAAGTCTCTTAGAAATTTGAAAAACTTAACAAAAACGGATTCTTCTAACCTTTCAGAAGAAGTAACTTTTCCAGTTATTTTGGGTTCACTATTTTTTTCTTCAATATTTCCACTCAATTTATTGTCTTCTTCATTTAAGTCATTATTAACTAAAACTTCCACAGAATATTCTCCAATTATTTTTTTATCCAGTTCAACCCTAATAATTTCATCAGGATCAAGATAGTAATTTACTTCAGATATTTCTTCGGAACCTTCAATTACAAGTTTAGTATTAAAGTAAGTTCCCTTGCTTCCCTTATTTTTAATTGAAACAACGCCTTTGTTCAAATCATTACCAACTGATAAAATTTTAAGATCTGGTTTGAATTCTTCTTTTTTCTTCGATAAACATTGTCCATTTTCACAACCATTAGGACAAACATACCAAGAACTTTCACATTTACTCTCTTCATTGCAAAAATATTCCATAAGCGTTATACCATCTCCACTACAATAGTCTTCAGAATGAGAATCGCTCAACAATTTTTTAGTATTATCGTTACAACTTCCTTTTTTGTAATGATTAACATTATTATCTAAATAATCTGAGCATTCAGGAACAAAATTTGGCTTAGAAGATTTTGATCTTCCATTATCTTCTTCTTTTTTATCTTCTTTTGGTTTTTCTTCAACAATTTCTTGAGACTCTTCTATAGTTTCTTTTTCAATTTCTACCTTTTTATGTTCCGGAACACTTATTTCCTCAAATTTTTCAGATCCACTAGGTTTTTCTTCTTTTACATCTAAAACTGCCATACCAGTAAATGTAAAAAACTCAGAAAAGAAATCTATTCCGTCTTCAACAAATTCCCCAAAAGAATAAGCACTTGCTAAAGGTAAACTAATCAAGATTAACAAAAATAATATCTGCCTCTTCATAAAATAATTCTATCCAAAGAATAATATAAGCTTTTCTACATCCCCTTAAATAAAGGATCTTTTATATTAACTTTAATTTCCTTCAAATTAGTAACTCTTTTCTCGGGAGGAAACCTTTCTCCATAAGATCTAATCAATTCTTTGGCAAATTTATTCAAGAATTTTATCTTAGCCCTTTCAACAGGATCTAGTAAAATATTTAATCTTTTAAGAAATTCTAATTTCTCATCTTCTACATAAATAAAATGAGGTTCTTCTACTTGAAAAGGGGTTTTGGACTTAATTGAACATCACCTTTTTCTTTAACATATTTATCTAATGCAACGACAGCTTGTGCCAAATCTTTATTTTGTCTAATAACTGCTTCTAATTTTTTAGCTAACTCCTCAACATCATCTGTTTCGTCTTTAGCCATCCTATTTACATTCTTAGAAGCATCTTCAAATAGATCCAATAATAAATCCATTCTTTTAGTAAGTCCATTAATAGATTCAGTCATCCCAACTACAGTCTTATGCAATACAACAGTACTATCTACCAATAATTCTAATTTTTTAGTGTCTAAAGATTTAGAAGTGCTAGTTGTTTTTTTCTTAACAGTTTTTTTCTTAGCTGGCATGTTAATAATTTAATTTTTAGTTATAAAAAAGTTTCGTATTATTCCTCTAACCCTTTCTTTTTCAACTCTTCTTCTAATTCAAGTTTCTTAATTAACTCTTTGTACCTATTTCTAATTGTAACTTCGGTAACACCTGCAACATCTGCAACTTCTCTTTGAGTTCTTTTCTCATTATTTATTAAAGCAGCTATGTAAAGACTTGCGGCTGCAATTCCAGTAGGCCCTCTCCCAGAAGTAAGCTCTGCTTCTTGAGCTTTTTCTAAAATTTCTACAGCATTACTTTGAGTTTCAGCATTTAGTTTTAATGCAGATGAAAATCTAGGTATGTAATCAATAGGATTACTTGGAAGTATTCTAATTTGTAATTCTCTTGTAACAAATCTGTAAGTTCTTCCTATTTCTTTTTTATCTATTCCAGAAGCTTCAGAAATCTCGTCTAATGTTCTAGGGATTTCATGTCTCCTACAAGCAGCATATAGAGCTCCTGCAACTACACTTTCCATTGATCTTCCTCTAACAAGTCCTCTTTGTACGGCTTGCCTATACACTTCAGAAGCATCTTCAACAACAGAATTTGGTAATTTTAAATAAGAACTAACTCTTTTAAGCTCCGCTAATGCAAGTTTAAGATTCCTTTCAATAGCAGTAGAAATTCTGTACTGCCATTTTTGTAATCTCATATATTTTCCTCTTTGTTTTCCTTCTAACTTGAATATATCTGAACCAGTTCCAATATTAGTACCTAATCCTTGATCAAATTTAGTGTTTGTTAAAGGTGCACCAGTTCTAGCTCTTTTAGCAGAAGAATCAGAATCAAACTCTCTCCATTCTTGACCGAAATCAACCATCTTTTCTTCGATGACTAATCCACAATCTTTACAGATTATTTCTCCTCTCTCATCTTTGAAAATTAAATTTATACTGCCACATTCAGGACATTTTTTAACATAATTCGCCATCTATTTCACCACCATCGGAAGGTATAATAAGATTTATATAAAACTTTCATGATTTATTTATAAATCTTTCTATTTTAATAATTTTTAAAAAAAAATGTCGACGATAAAATTATTTCTTCTCAATAAGAATTGCGTTCAAAGTGCCTTCTTGACCAGGCCTAGAAGTAATCTTAGCTTTACCAAGTTCAGTCTCTATAACTGTGCCTTTTGTTATAATTTTTCTTCTTACAAAGTGCCTATTAGCAGCATTTTCAATAACATTAGTAATTTTAACAATTTTACTTTTCTTTGTTTTAGGATCAACTAAATTTACTTTATCATTATACATAGTAACTTCTTTTTTCTTACCAGACATTCCTCTAAGTAGTTTAGTTTTTCTTTCACCAACTCTTGAAAAAGTAGGATCTCTTCCTAATTCAAACTGTTTTTTCTTCTTAAGATCAATATATCTAGAACCAGATATTTTTCTTTTAGATCTTGCCTGACTAACTGCCATAACAAACTGCAGTGAACTGTTCATTTAAAAGTTTTATGTTTTTTAATCTATGACGGTAAAATTAGTATCGATAGTTTTTTAAATTGAATAATTCACCAAAAATTATATTTTGGGGGTGCAAAAAATAATGACAGAAACAAGCAGACCATTAGATACATTGAATAGATCAAGAAACAAGAGAGTAATGCTTGAGTTGAAAAATGGAAAACAATTCGTTGGAAAATTAATATCATTTGATGTTCATATTAATACTGTTCTAGAAGAAGCCGAAGAAATGGAAAACGGTGAAGTTAAAAGAAAACTAGGAACAGTTTTTGTAAGAGGAGACACAATAATACTTATTTTACCTGAATAAAAATGGCAAAAGGAACGCCCTCTATGGGTAAGAAATCTGGTAAGAAGAATTTTATCAGATGTAGGAGGTGTGGAAATCCTTCTTATCATGTAAGGAAGAAGAAATGTTCTGGTTGCGGATTCGGTAAAACTGCAAAAATGAGAATGTTTTCTTGGTTTTCTAAGAAATAATTAATTATTTAAACTGAATATTTCTGTAATTTTATTAACGCGGGAGTGCCGGAGCGGTCAAACGGGCATGGCTTAGGACCATGTGGCTTAGTGCCTACGCAGGTTCGAACCCTGTCTCCCGCATATTTAATTTTAACAAGAACTCAAACAAGTTTCCCAATTGTCTTCTAAATAACTTATTCCTTCCTCTCTATTCATATTTTTTAAGGATCCAGAAGCTTCATTTACTGAATCTGCATACCAAAAAGAATAATAATTTTCATCATTAAGGATTTCCCAATTAGTCCAAAATCCAAACGCCTGTTCTAACCTTCTCTCCCATTTATTTGATCCATCCCCATCAAATCTAAATTGCACATCTTGGGCAAGAGCAGTACAATCAAAATTAGTACAATATTCTAAACTTATATCTTGTTGAGTTTCATTTCCAATTTCAAAATCATCTGAATCTCCAGAACTTGTTTCTTCAAAATCTTCATTTGATTCTTCTTCAACAGATTCTTCTTCTTCTTCAGTTTCAGATTCATATTTACAGGCCTCATAAATTTCATTAATTTCTATATTTTTATAATCTCCAGAGTACTTTTTTTCACCAAGATAGTAAACAAAGAGTTCATCTTCATATGCAGGACCTTTTAAAACCAAGATCATTTCCCTTATTCCTTTTTCAAATTTCAAAGACCTATCTATCGATTCTTCATTTATTGAGATTAATCCTTCGCATAAGTCTGTTATTGCTTCATCCATTTCACTTAAAAAATTGCACTTCTTTTGAGTTATTTCTCTAAATTTATAGAAATGTTCTAATCTTACACCATCTCCTTCCGCAAGTAAGGTTTCACTAGTCTTAATTGTCCATAAATTCTTTTCAGCATTGAATCTGAATAGCCAATTAATATCAAAACCATCTTCCTCATATTCCATTATACAATTCATTGGCCTATCTTCCCCATCACACGAGGTTAAAACATCTTCATAACTAATATGTATGTGTTCATCATCCCCCTTCAAGTCTTTCTTCTTAACTATAATATAATCGTCATTTCCTTCATGATCTTCTCCAGACCTAGGGTCATAATTTGAATATTCTATAATTCTTTTAAGTCCATTCGAAAAACTAGACTTTCTACCCCCGTCTCTCAAATCACTTATCAATCTAGAGTATATATCTTCTAAAAAGTTACCAGTTCTGTTATCAATATCTTTATAGTTTTTATCATATTTTTCCTTCCATTTCCATTCATTACCTATGAACTTAAACATAATATTAACAATCCTATTTTTGGAGTCTTCTTCATATTCTATTTCACAAAGAGTATCGGGATCTTCTTCATCAGTGATTATAGTTCCATCTTCATCAGTAATAGTTACATTATCAATATCAACTTTTTCTTCCACAGGATAGAAAACATAAGTATCTCCAATTACATAATATGCGTCATATTTTGGACCATTAGATTCAGAGAATTCAATAACATCTCTTAATTCAAGTATCCCAAGCTTAACCTCCAATTCATCAACTTCATCTTGGCTAACTTGTAGGTCATACTTTTCAATTATCTCTTGAATTAGTTTATTTGCATCTTCTTCATTTTTCTTTATTAAATTAATTGCTTCTAAAATTTCACTATTTAAGTAATTACTGACCACATCTTTAGAATCTTCACCATGTAAATTCAAACTATCTCTATCCAAATAACAATCTCCTTGCCAAAGCCCATATTCGTCTTCTCCACAAGTTCCAACTTTTACCCACTTTTCACCACTTCCATCAGGGTCTCCAGTATTGGAACATCTCCTAATCACTCCAGTTTGTAATAATCCAACTTCAGAAGAAGTAGGGATGCTTCCTAGATTAGGAGTAGTTCTAGGATATTCTGGAACACAATCGCTAGTTCCATTAATATCTCTCTGAGCCTCAGATTTAACAAGTTCGTCATTCAAGTAATTAACACTAAATGCACTAGTAACTTTTCCAAAATTACAATGAGGAACTCCGTCAAGATCCACACATAGTTCATCAAATCCAGGCTTGGCAACAAGAGTGAAACTCTTATCAACATACTCTCCAGCCTTCAAGAATCTAGCTCCAGCAAAAACAACATTGCTGTCAAGTGCACTCTGTATCTCTCCAAGAGAATTCTTCAAATAAACATTATATCTAACATCTCTATCTCTTCCAGAATAAATATGATAATAAACTCTGTATACTGATTTTCCTCCTTCTACATTAGTATATTCTAATTCATCAACCCATGCAGTAAACTGAGGAGGGCTTGTAGGGTCAGTTATTTGACTTAAGAAATCTCCACCAGTAGGAACTTTTCCACGAATTGCAGCCTTACAGATTTGTGAACCAAACTCTTCACTACTTCTTTGATTAAATGCAGAAAACGAACTTGTTGCATATTCATTTGCAAAGTAATCTACACTATCTCCAAGGTTATTGAAAGCATCCTTGAAATTAGTAGGGGCATATGCATCTCCTCCATCAAATCTATTGCTAATTGCCCCAACGACTAAATCACTAATCTTTCCAACTGCATCAGTAAGAGCTAAAGCTTCTCTCCATAACATTTCACAAGCATAAATTCCAGTTATTTCATTACAAACTCCAACATATTCTCCGCCAGTTTTTGCTTTTTGTAAACAATCTTGATATCCTAGATATCCGGTTCTTATGTTATCCAGTCCAGCATGAACTCCAGTTAAACAAATAGGTGGAACCCACATATCTCCTCCAAGAGCTACAGAGTTAGGAATTCCTAACATTACACTACCAATTATACCTGTAGAAATAACATCGCTAACTTGCCACTTTCCTCCAAGATCAAATCTAGATGCAGGACACATTACAGGATCACAAACATTGAATAAAATCTGACAATCTTTTGCACTCATATAAGATTGACAACTCCCTCCAGCAAGAGCCTTATCAACTGCATTTTGGAAAGTCTTCATAACAAATTTATTTCCATCTAGATTTACTGTACTTCCTCCTTTGTAATCCTTTTCTAATGCTTTTTGATCTAGTCTCTTGTAGTATCTTTCCAATTCTTCATGCCTCAATGGATAAAAATCCTCAAACTCATTTTTATTCAATACAACTAAATCATCATTAAGAGTTTCATAAACATTGTAATCAATTAATCCATCAGAACCAACATTAACTATAGAAAATCCTTCAACCTCTCCAAACTGATCAAAATGAGTTATAACATAATTCGCATGGTCGCTATACTTGAAGATTCCTGATCGCGCATAGGGATAAGAGAATATCCACAATTTATTATCTTTTAAAGAAATACTAGGGTTTTCACTAAACTCCTTATTGTATTCTCCTACTTCAACGGTTCTTACAGCATAAATCGTTCCATTTGTATCATTATAGAACGTATCTCCTTTCACAGTTAGAGGACTTCCCTCTTCATAATCTATACTTTCAACTTTTATTTTTTCTCCACCTGCATAGACATAATGCTCTTCATTTTCTTCTAGCACTTTATCTTTTCTTATTGCTTCTTTTCCGGCAGGTAACACATTTTCCTTTAAGAATTCAATTCTGAAATCATCTCCTTCATAGTCACTAGCAGTAGATTTCTCTTCTTCTTCAAATACAGAGGAGATTATCTCACTAACTTTTTCTTTAAACTTAGTATCATTTTTGTCTAGTTCATTAATTTTATTTGCTATCAATTCATAATCATCTTTCTTTGAAACATCAAACAAAGACTGTTTTTTTATTGCATATGCTTCAAGATCCGTTTCTTTTAACAACAAAAGCTCAGATATATCTTCCGCAGAAACATCTCCAGTAAATTCATTAGTTTTTAATTGAGAATCTAATAATTCTTTTTCAGTTCTATTTAACAAACTATTTTTTATATACTCTACGGATTCATTGTTTCCAAATTTTTTTTTGTCAAAAGTTTTAAAAAATCTTTTCTGATTTTGTATTCCTTTATCATATTTTTCGATATAATCTCCTATATCCTCTTTTTCTAACTCTTTATGTTTCAAACAATTATTTACTTTTTCTTGTATGTCCTTTCCTTCATATCTGTCAGTTTCTTCAGATAATTCGCCAGCACAAACTTCAGTATAATGTTTAATGGCTGCCTTTCTTGGCTGAATTGTTTTAAGATTTTTCAAAACCAATGCAGAATAAGTTGCTATACATGTTGTTTTCCAGCCTTTGATTAATTTACCCATGCTATCAAGAACCTTATCCATTTTCTCAATGGTACTTGCAGTCTTCTCTATTTTCTTATCAATCTCTTCAGGAGTCCATTGTATCAATCTTTTTTCTACAGGCAAACTTATTGTAAAATCAGAAGAGCCGTACGCCAAACCAGAACCAGGTAATATACTAATTATGGCAGCTTTTTCAAAATTAATTCTTTGAACTTTTATTTTTGTGTCACCTACATAATTAATTCCAACTGTCAATTCTTTGTCTTCTTCAATATTACTTGGTGAAGTTTTAACTACAACTTTTTCCTTACTTATGCTCTTAACTTTCCAGTCATAATCTCTTCCGCCAGGACCTTCAACATCTTTAACTAAAGTATCTCCTATAACATATCTTTTTTCACCAGAAGAAATAGCAATAGTTTCAAAATCTTCATATTTACTTTTTTTACTATTTACTTTTTCAACATAATCTACATCTGCACCAGATTCACAACCCCAGCCATTATAGGCCCTAATTGCAGCATCCCATTCCTTATACTCTCCATATTTTGAATAAGAAGAAATACAATTATTTACGAGTTGTTTGAAATCCCCAATTGAATATTCCTGACTAGATGTAACTCCGTTCTTATATGAATTATATTTTTGTTTCAATAATTTTGCACCACAGTCAATATTATTATTTACATCTAAGATCTCATTTTCAGTATAGCCACAATCTTCCCAAGAAACTATTTGCATAACTCCTATTGCTCCAGAACTACTTTTAGTAATGTCATTTTCACCACATTCAAAACTTCCATCTTTACAATGTTTAAAATTACTTTCCTGTTCAGCAATAGCTAATAATATATCAATTGGAATATTCCTTGATTCTGATTCTAGCGCAATCAAATTTTGTAGTTCATCTTCTCCACTAATCTGTTGTTGAGGTTCTTCTCCCTCAATTATTGCAGTAAAATAAGTCTCTTCATGAATTTCTTCAATATCGCTTAAGAAAATAGTTACATCATCTATAAATACAGAAGGAATATCTATTTTATCCCTTAAAGATATAATTTTATCTAATACATAGGGCTTATCTGCCAGATATTCTTCACTAATTTTCTCATAATATTCTAATCTAATTTTATGTGCTCCAAGTTCTTCATAGGCCTCTGCAATTCTGAGATATGCTTCGTCTCTATCTTTAACATTCTCTGCATAATCCAGAGATAATTTATAATCTACAATTCCACTACAAACTAATTGAGTTTTTGTAGCAGTTTCTAGTTCTTCAATCAGAAAGTCTTCATCTAAATGAGGAATATTTTCACAAGGATCTTCCAGAACTACAGATTTACTTCCGGAAAGTTCAACTTTATCTCCCTCTTCACTTTCAAAAATTATACTATCAAAAGTTATTTCTTTAACAACCCATGAACTACCTATAAAGGGCTTCATTCCCTTAACAACAGTAGTCCTAACAACCTCTCCTTCTTTTTCGACAATTAGTTTTGCATTTGTTTGAGGAGTAAGAACATCCTTAAGTTTGACTCTCATCTGATTTGCAAATAAACTAGGTGCTCCCCTAAGATGCGTTTGATATTCTTTTCCTTCTTTTAATTCAAAATTAGATATAGTTTGTAAGGAACCATCATAAAGTTCAATTTTTGCACTATTCTTATCAATGTCTAATATTCTCACATATCCCCTATTTGACCAGAATGCCCCACTAGTAGGATCTCTCAAGAATGAACCTTCTTCTTCAGGATACAAGAAAAGATCCTGTTGACCAAAAAGTCCAAATTTAGAAACTCCATCAAATCTAAATTTAGCGGTAACATCAAGTTCAATTTCTTCAGGAATGTCCTCTTCCCTTTCCATCTTCCTAAGATTAACTATGAGATACCCAAGATCTACTTCACCTTTAGAATTAACTCTTATTTTATTCCCCCTAGGGAATATTGGATTATTTATTCTGGCAAACTCATGGCCTTCTTTAAGTTGAACAGTAAAACTTTTTATCCCTATTCCTCCAAAGAAAGGAGCAATATCAGGAGAATCTTCTCCAAATAATAAAGAACCTAAGGTAAATCCTCTAAGGAATACTGTAACCGGAAAATCTCTTGCCTTAAGATAGTCGGAACTTATACTCATTGGCTCAACGTGATCTACGGATACAGTTATAACTTCTCCAAGATTATTTGGGTCTTCAGCAGAATAAGTAGAACTAACTAATAAGATCATACAAATCACCAATATCCCGCCCTTTTTCATGATAATTCTGGCTCCCTATAGTTACTGTTTAGATGGTTTAGTCCAATATTATTAAATATACTTGTTAAGTCACCAACATTTTCAGGAAGTTCGCCAACCATGCCATATAATTTCAAATTACTATAGGTTCTTACTTCCGGAACATTCCATTCGAATTCTGCTCCCCCAATAATCACATTTTCAATTTCAAATTCATCAAATTCTACTTCAAAACATTTCTCTTCCTTAAAGAATAATCCAAGAACTCCTTCTTTAGGAACTTCAACACATTCTGTTTGAACATTTCCTCCAGTTTCAACATCAAAGTCAGGATTACCATAAACATAAGATGTAACTGTATAATATCCAGGAATCAAGTTAATAGTATCATCTTCCTCAGTAACTACTGCCATATACTCGTTGTCTATATTCCTAAATTGGAAGGTAACGTGTTGATCTTCTTCAAGTTCTTGAACGTTACCAGAACCAAGATTTAGAATTCTAATGTCTAAGCCCAATTCAGTGTAAGGATAAGGTTTAGTAACTATCAATTCTTCTTCATTAGTTGAAAACATATCGCTGTAAGGATAATATCCTTCTTTTTGGGCAACTATTTCTCCATTAAAACATGCTGGAGCCATCCCTTCAAAAATCCCATTAGAATCGGTTTTACCAAGATAACAAGTAGTAACTGAACATTGATAAGATATATCTGCTCCAGAAATTGGAGAAAGAGTTTCATAATCATATGATTCAACAGTAACACCAACCGAAGGGAAGTTACATATGTTTTCTTTCATTTCAAGGCTTTCACCATAATTAGCAAATTCAGATTCAGATATTTTTGGTTGATTATTTTTAACAATTACCATATTTGCAAACTGGAAAACGTAACCAGATTCATCCATCAAACTAATAAGAGTAGGATATTTTATATCATAAACAAAATTGTAATTATTTATACAAAAGAATAAATTTAACATTCTATTTACCGTAGGATTGCTTTGACCTAAGGAATCACTAAATAAAAAGTCTCCTTGAGAAGGAGTTACTTCCATCGCAAAAGGCCAGTTGTTGCTGTATAGGAAATTTGATGTAACTCCTCCCGGAGACCTAACGTCAATTGAGAAATAATCATGAGGATCATCTGTAAAAACATAGTCTTCACCAGTCAATCTAAGTGCTCCAATATTAGTGCTAGCTATTTGTTTAAAATTCTCTTTTACTTCTTGTTTACTCCAAGTTCTTCTTCCACAATCAAGTTCAAGATCATTATATGGGATTTCTTCATAAGTAGCCATCATATCAATAGTATATTCTTCAAGGAAATTTTCTTCTGTCTCTTCAGATAATATCGCCTTAGACAAATCATAAAACTTTCCTAAAGGAATATCTAATTTCAAAGCATAATTTTCAACTTCCTTGGATACTTCATTCAAGGAAATAGTAGTTGGGGCGTCAACTGTCACTTCAATATGATTAGTTTCAACATTAACACTAGAAAAAGTATAAGTTGGTAAAACAATCTCAAAACCTTCATTTTCATAAAATCCTAAATCTTCATAACAATCCTGAAAGTTTGAATCAATATAATCTGCAAGTTCAAGTTCCATTTCATCCAAATTTGGAATCTGTTCCTGTTGAATTCCGTTTGCAGATTCATAAAACCAATAAGCGACATCTGAACCAGGATATAATTCTAAAGAATTCGAAAATGGATTTGTTATGGATCTAGGAAGTATGTCTTCAGGAATGTCTAGATAACCTCCTCTTGCGCTAAGAGTATACACAGCGCCTGTAGCAATTTCAGTTAGACAATCGTCAATAAATGATTTTACAGGAACTAGTTCTTGAGGTACAACTCCTCTTTCTAATTGTTTTTCAAAGTCCGATTTAAAGAATCCAAATCTTATAGCAGCTAAAGATCCAAAAACGACTAAGATTACTATACCTAACGCTATAACTATTGTTATCTGGCCTCTTTTTTGCATGAGAAGAAACTCGTCTTGTTGATATTTAAATGTTTTGCAATATGTACATTGTAACGTTAAAGGGAGTTATTTAACTCAAAAAAATTATTTCTTCTTAACCTTTCTTTTTCTCGGTTTATTCCAATAGGGGCTTTTACATTTTGGGCAAACAGATGGCTCTTCATCACTTCCACGAGGAACCCATTTATGTCCACATCTTTCACATTGGAAACCTTCAACTTCTATTTTTACTCTTGCCATTAAGAAATATATGATTAACTAGTATATAAATATTTAGTATATTCTCTACTCTAGAAAAGTTTAAATAGTTAATATACTTAACTGGTATATTATTAACTAATAATATAAGAGAGACTCCGAAGAGTCCCTCAGATTCCACTCGCTAAAATGAAATCCAAAGATATAATTGAACAGAAGTATAAAAATGTAACCTGTCCTAAATGCAATTCTAATCGGGTTAAGAAAGATGGAAAAAGAAAAACTAACAACAGAGGCAAAATACAAAGATACAGATGTAAAGAATGTAATCTTAGGTTTGTAGTTGATGATGGTTTTTACAGAATGAGAAACCATCCAAATAAAATTACTGCTGGAATTGATTTGTATTATAAGGGCGTTTCTTTAAGAAAAGTGCAAGAACATTTTCAAGCTTTTTATCCTCATAATTCAAGCCATATGTCAGTTTACAGATGTATAGTAAAATATGCTGAGATGGTAGGAAACTTAGTTGATAATATTCCAATAAAATGCGGAAAGGAAATGCAAAGCGATGAAATGGAATATTATAGAAGAAAAAGTAAATACTACAAAGGCAAAGAACAAAATTGGTTTGTTGATACTTTTGATGTAGAAACTAAATTTATGGTAACTGGAAATTATATGGGAAGTAGGACTAATGAAAACTTAATCAAAGTTATGAAAAGAGCTAAATTCAAAACAGGCGAACAAGTCGAGATTGTAACAACAGATGGATTAAGAGGTTATCCGAGAGTGTTAAGAAAAACATTCAGCTTACAATCTCCTTATCGTGCATCTTCAAAAACCAAAAGTAAGATAATTCACAATGTTGTTATAGCAGATGAGAGAGGTTATAATTATCCTATTGAAAGATTGCACAATACAATAAGGGAGAGAACAAAAGTAATGCGTGGTTTTCATGGTTGTATAGAAAGTGCTCATGCGATTATGAAAGGTTTAGAGATTAATTATAATTTTAATAGAAGGCATATGTCTTTAGGCAAAAAGACACCTGCCGAGATTGCTATACCTCAATTAGAATTAGGAGTTAATAAGTGGTTAGATTTGATTAGGATATCAAAATTATGATTATATATCACCAATATCCCACAAATAATATATATTTTTGATTGATTTAATTTTAATCTTTTTTATAGGTTCTCCTATTAAAACTGCCTTATATCCCACATTTAATGCAGGAACTATATCGACTTCTAAGTTATTACCTACAATGAGAACTTCCTCTTTTTTCAATTTGTTTTCCTTTCTTATATATTCATAAACAGGTAATTTGGATGTTCTTGGAAGAAAATCTACTGAATAATATGTTTTTTTAATTAAATTATTTATTCCTAATGTTCTTTGCAGATTTTTTGAATATTTCTTTGAAGAAAAGGTCACTACGAATTTTTTTCCTTTTAGGTTTTTTAAGATAGAGATAAGTTTTTCATCTCTAGACAGATATTTATTTGGTTTTGTGGCATCAAAAACATTTTTATGGTAATTTTTTATAGATAGACTTAATGATTGAAATCCTTCTAAAGCATTAGGATATTTTTTTGGGAGTTTTCTATATAAATCCTCCATTTCCTTTTTATCTAAGGAAAGTCTATCCATTATCCATTTTTTAGTTTTCTCCCTTAAAATATTTGTAAGCTCGCTCTTCTCTGGATAAAAAGTTCCGTCTTGATCAAATATAAAACATTTAATTTCTTTCATGGTCTAAAAACTATTTTAATAGCTCCCGAATCTTTTTTATTTTTTATTAAGTTTAATCCTTTCTTAAATTCCTTCAAAGGTATTGTGTGAGTTATAATTTTTGAGAATCTTGTTCTTAATTTTTTTAACAAATTTATTGCAATATCAAATTCGTTTTTTCCATTAAAAAAACCATAAGAATTTGAGCCGAGAATTTTTGCTTCTTTATAAAAGGTATCTCTTAAAGGAATTTTACCCAAAAAATTTTTTTCAAATACTCCAAGAACTATTATTTTACCATGTGGCTTTATGAGCCTTATAGCTTGCTGTAATGTTTTGTCTTGCTTTCTTCCGACAATCTCAAAAATGATATCATAATCCTTCATTAACTTTTTGGCCCTATTAATTTTTAGAGTATCTATTCCAAGAGTGGAAGCTAATTTTAAATTTCTATCATTTTTTCCAATAATTGTTACTTTGTTTCCAAATTCAAGACAAAGGAGACCTGTGATTAATGCGAGAGACCCATCTCCAATTACCAGTATATCTTTTTTAGTAGGAGAATCCGAAAGATTATATCCATGTAATGCTACTGCAATACTATCTACTAATACAGCTTCTTCAAATTTTATACTAGAAGGAATTTTCTTTAAATTTTGATACGGAACTAAAAGAAACTCTGCAAAACCTCCAGGATAATCCTTGCCTATAGATTTGGTTTTGATAATGTCTTCATTTTTCTTTCTAACTAAAGTGTTTACAACTACTCTATCTCCTACTTTAAATTTTTTTACATTTTTCCCAACTTCTTGTATTACGCCAGAAATTTCATGACCCCAAATTTTTGTTTTTACTGAATTTAAGGCCTTTCGATCAGAAAATAATTTCCGGGTATCACTTCCACAGAGTCCAGCAGCTCTTACATTTACTTTTATATAATCTTTTTTTGTTTTTGGTTCTTTAATTTCCTTATAATCTATTTTTCCATTCTTAGAGATAATTATTGCTTTCATTTTATAGATGCTTCTTTATTTTTTTCTCATCTCCATTTGTTTCTTTAATTACTTCTAACAATTTTTTAAAGGGGAGTCCTTTTTTAATAACTTTTTTAGAAATCATATAACCTTCTTTAAGATTTTTTGCTTTTTTAGCTAAATAAAGAATTGTTCCAGCATCGATACAGATTATGTCTTCTCTTGCTTTTTCACCTTTGCCCCTTAGAACATCTATAGCCAGTTTAATATTATCTTTTTTATTCTCTCCTTCACAAATATCTTTAGGTTTATATTTTGGTAATTTTAATTCAGTCAATGGATTAAATGTTTTGGTATATCCTATCTTGCCATTCTGAATACCTTTTATTTTAGTTAATCCATAAACACCCATTTCATCAATGTAATGTATTTTATCATTAGTTGTAGAAGCCACCATTACATTGTTAATTCCGAATTTTTTCAAAACATTTACAGCGAGATCTATGTTTGGGTGGGCTAAACCATATAAAAAGTTGTCATATTTAATTGGGCTTGCCAATGCGGCTAAACCAAAACTCAGGGCATGTGGAGCATAAAATTTTTTCGCATAAATTGAATCAAATTTGGGTAAGAGACTTTCTATTGTAAATACTCCAAATCTTGTTTTTGTTATTATTTTTTCCATTTCTTTAACTGAGAGATTAAGATTTATCCCAACTTCTCGCAGAAGATCTGCAGAGCCAGTTAAAGAACTTGTAGAACTAGAAGCCACTTTTGCTGTAAATGCGCCGGCACTCGCAGCAGTTAAAAGCGCAGGTGTAGAAATATTCATTGTCTTTACTCCCTTTTTCCCGCTACCTATTGCTCCCACTAGTACTTCTCCTAGAGGAATTTTTATTTTGTGTCTTTTCTTAGGATTAAATTTATCTAATTTGAAGACAGATTTTAATAGTGTTACAATTTCATCTGTTGTTGGTCCTCTTGACATTATTCCAGTTAAGATTGCTCCCAATTGGATATCTCTTATTGATTGTTTGGGATTAGATAGAACAGAATCAAAAGCTTTTTCTAGAAGCCTAAGATCTATTTTTGATTGGACATTAAGCCTATACAAAACTTCACTAACTGCATCATTTTTATCTATTCTTTCCATTTTGAGCATATTTTTATTAGAACATTAGCATAATCTCTCTTTGCCTCTTCCCAGTCTGAGCCTCTCTTTAAACATAAACGATATAATTTCTTAATTTCTTCTGCAGTATAATAACTTACAGAAGCCATCATTTGATAAACAACATTATTCTCTGGTTTATCATATTTCCCTTCACCATTGATTATCTTATCCCTTATTTCTTCTGATTTCATATTCACATTAATACTTGATTTTGGAAAGCTCTTTGACATCTTTGGATAATCATAAAAGCCTTTTATCATTGGAGAATAAATCGCAGAAAGAGTCATATTGAAATTATTAAATTGTTTACTTTTTTTCATTCTCTTTATTGTTTCTTTTCCAAATCTAATATATTGGTGTTCATCTATACCAAGCATAACGAGGACATTTTTATACTTTTTAGCCATATGAAGATGGATGAAATCTGCAATCATCAGATTTAAAGATAATTTTCTTCGGTAACTCATCCCTTTATCTACCTTACCTCTTTTATGATAGAAAGAATGAAGGTCTTCTTCAGCTTCATTAAACATTTTATCGTCCATGAAATGTCCTATAATGTAAGCTGTCCGTAAAATGTCTAGTTTATCATATTGTGCCCTAAGAATAGATCCCTTTCTCTTATTAAAACCAAGAGATAATATAAACTTCTCATATTTTTTTGCTAATTCCAGTGTTCTTTTCAAATCAATATTTTTACCATTATAAGCATCTAAATCCCCTAATACTATCTGAACAGGAATGCCTGCTTTTTGTAATGCTATTGATCTCAAAATTTGTGAAAGTGTTCCTACATGTGGTTCTCCTGATAATCCAAATCCCGTACTTACAATTACTTTTTTACCTTCTCTTAAATCTTTAGCAAAGCTTTTTCCATCATGATGACACAACCACATTCTTTGAAGGTCGTCTTTTTTTAAATTTCCCAGTGAAAAATTAATCTTCTCAAATTCTAATGGATTATAACCAAATTCCTTCATAAGAGGATTATAATATTTTTTGTCGAAGACTACTATTATTTCTCTCTTTTTTGCCATTTCTATCCATAAGCCTTTTTATGAAGATTTAGCAATTCTTTATCGTCTCTAAATCTTCTTAATAAGAGATTTAATTCTTTAGCAACTGCATTTTTTAAATCCAATGGATGTAGTTTTTTGGATTTGAAGTCTTTTTCAATTTCTTCATAACTTCCATACTCAATATTTCCTCCAAACTTCTCAGATCTTTCAACTGTGAAACCTCTTTTTGCATCTTTTTTCAAGATCATAATCAAATATTTTAAAAGAGACATTATTCCATTATCAGGATCTCCCTCAATACACTCTGCACCATTTATCTTTTTCTTGAGATTATCTTCATTATCTAGTAAATCAATTTTTGTTGCTTCTATGCTAGAACTCATTTTTTCACCGACTAATCCTCTAATCATTGGAGACATTAACTCTACTCTTGGTTTATATCCAATCTTTGGAAGATATTCTCTAGCGTAAACCATTATCTTTCTTTGATCTAATCCAGCATATTGAATATCTACTTTAAGGTATTCTTCATCTAATGTTTGCATTATGGGATAAACAAGATTCCCTAAAAGAGGATTATCTGTCATCTTCACTACTTCAGATGCTGCTTTATTGCAATTTCTAATAGTAGAAACCATACCTAATTTCAATACATCTTCAAAATACTTTCCATTTAATTGTAAATTGCTCCCCTTAACAAATTCAAGTTTTTTTATGTCCACCCCAATTGTTTTTAAGATTAGAACTATTGCTTTTTTATAGTATTCCGTTCTTTTCTCTAATAACTCCCATGGAACTCCATCTAAGGCCGCATGTAAATCTGCTAATAGAATTTTAACCTTTAATCCAGCCTTTAAAAAATCAGCTATTTTTAACATCGGAAAAAAATACGCTATAGAGATACTTCCTGTAGGCATAGTCCCCCAATAAACAGAGATTTCTTTTTTCTTCTTCAATAATTCCTCTAACTCCTCTTTTGTGATTACCTCTTGCAAATTCCTCGTTATTAAATTGATTCTTTCTTTTAATTCCACCTTAATATTTTTAGATAAAACTTATTTATAAAGATGTTTATTTGATTCTTACTCTTTTTCATATTTTAATCTTCTAAAATATCTTTTTCCAATTTGAACAACTTGGTCGTCCCGAGGAGAAACAACATAGCTGATATCATTAATAGTCTCCCCATCAAGTCTTACTCCACCTTGCTCTATAAGTCTCCTAGCTTCACTATTAGAACTTATCCTTCCCATCTGTCTAAGAACTTTCACAATTGACAAACCATCCTCATTTGTTGCATATTTTATAACCTGTTCTTCTAATTTCTCTGGAACATTCTTTTTTCTGTGTACATAGTTGAATCTTTCTTCAGCAGAGATTGCAAGATTTTGGTCGTGATATCTAGAGATAATTTCCCTTGCTAATCTTTGTTTGTACTCCATAGGATTCACACTTCCAGAAGAAATAGCTGTTCTAATCTCTTGAAATTCTTCTAAAGGAGTTTCAGATAGTAACTCATAATATTTTAGCATTAAATCATCAGAAATAGACATTATTTTTCCGTACATATCATTAGGATTATCATTTACACCTATTGCATTTCCAAAACTTTTGCTCATCTTCCTAACACCATCTACTCCTTCGAGCAAAGGAAGCGATATGATCACTTCTGGTTCTTGTCCATATGCTTTTTGTATTTCTCGACTTGCCATGAAATTAAATAATTGGTCTGTTCCTCCGATTTCTACATCGCTTTTAAGGTGTACAGAGTCATAGCCAACGAGAAGGGGGTACAACAATTCAGTAACAGAGAGTGGTCTACTCTGTTTTATTCTCTCTCCAAAATCTCTTCTCTGTAAAAGCTGTTGAACTGTATATTTTGAACCCAATTTAATAACATCTGTTCCAGAAAATCTTTCTAACCACTGGCCATTATATACCAAATCGGTTCTATCAGGATCTAAAATCTTAAAGACTTGTTTTTGATATGTCTTCATGTTGCTCTCTATTTCTTCTCTAGTTAGTGTAGGTCTTGTTTCACTTCTTCCACTTGGATCACCTATCATTGCAGTATAATCTCCTATTATCAATTGGATATTGTGTCCTGAATCTTGAAACTGTTTTAATTTTTGTAAAGGTACAGTGTGACCTAGGTGAATATCTGGAGCTGTAGGATCCACTCCAAATTTAACATTAAGGGGTCTATTTTGTTTTAGTTTTCTAACTAACTCTTCTTCTGCGAGGATATCTACAGAGCCCCTTCTAATTTCTCCTAATTGGTCTTCAAGTGTCATTTTTATGTCTTAAGTATTTTTTCTTAATATACATTTAGGACAGGACATTACTTTTAAAGCTTTCTATATTTACTACTTTATAGTTAATATAATAAAAATTAGGCAGAAGATAACTTCCTTTAACGTTACAATGTATGCAATATGAGCCCGGAGAGAATCGAACTCCCGACCTTCACCAAGTCAAGGTGATGTCATACCACTAGACCACGGGCTCAAAATTAATGAATAATAAAAATAATTATTTTCTTTTAAGAAATCTAACTTCAAAAACACCAATAGGATATATCTTGCTCAATTTTTGTTTCATATTTTTTTGTAAGGAATAATTTATTACTTCATCAAATAATTTGTTGGAAGTTTTTTTACTTATTTCATTAGATACCAACTCTCTTGCAGATTTTCCTATCGCAGTTAAAACCCCCTTGGAAACCTTTCCCCTAGTAAGTATGATATATTTAATTGTAAAATCTTTACCATCCTTTGATTTAACAACATGTGAAATGTCTAATTTACTTTTTCTTTTCCTAACCATCCTCTTAACATACCCAGGAAGCATCTTATAAGAAATAAGTTCAGTAACTCCAGAATCATCTTTTACAGAACTTACTTTGAAAGTTAAACGTATATTTGAATTTCTAGTTCTGGCAACAGCCATCATGTTAACTCTGACTTCTTTTCCAACAAGATCTCCAGAATCAAGAACATAAGCTTCTCCAAGCTCTTTCTTTCCAAATTCTGAAGGAGCAAAAATTGAGATCCATCTCTTTTTCTTCTTGCTCAAACTTTGTGTTTTTCTTTTTACTTTTGCCATATTTAACTACCAACTAATAATTTAGCTTTGTTTTTATCATATTTCCAATCTTTTGAAAGTTTTCCACTTTTCTTGTAATATCTAATTAATCTATTAATTTTACTTTCCGTAAGTCTTAATCCTCTCTTAGCAGTTTGATCTTTGTGATTGCCTTCTAAATGTTTAAGAATTTCTATTTGTCTCTTGATTAAAAATGTAAGATCTTCGGGAACATTATAAGTTATTTTATTCTTTTCAAGAATTTCAGTAATTCTTTTTTTAGTTAAAGTTTTTACATCGGGTATTCCATATGAATCTCTAAGAACTAAACCAATTTGTGAAGGTTTCATATCTTGTTTACCAAGCTTAACAACTAAATCCTCAATTTCCTTAGTTTTGTATCTAACCCAAGGAGCACTTTTCTTTTCTAAAGGCTTAGTGCTTCCACTTTTTCCTTTTTTTCTTGAATGCATACGTGCCATTTTAATTGTTAAATCCAGAAATAGTAATTTTATCTCTGGCATAAGTAAGCCCTCACCAACCTATCCTTTGATATTTGTGAAAATAATTTATTTATAAAACTTTGGTTTGATAATTATTTTTTATTTATTCTTCTAACCGTTGAAGCTCTTATGAATGCAAAAATTATTCCAATTCCAATAAGAACATAAAAACTTGTGAATATTTTTCCAGCGTCAGTTATGGGAACTAAATCTCCATAACCAACAGTAGTCAAAGTTATTACACTAAAATACATTGAATCTAGAACATTCCAACCTTCAACAAAGTTATAAAATAAAGTTCCTATTAACAACGTTATAATTACTGTAGAAATTAATATATTAAATGTGTGTTCGTCATTCATGATAAGATTTTTAATTTAAATATATAAAAGATTAACTAAATACTTCCTCCCCAGTAATCTCCAGAACATTCTGCAACTTCTAAATCCCCTGTTGGAACACAAGTTATATTACTCAAACCACCCTCACAATGAAATCCAGTAGTGATTTGTCCATTTGCCCAACGATTAAACATATCTACTAAATCAAGAGTATCAAATAAACAAATACCCTCTATGCCTATACTTGAAGATAGATCATTTTGCATATCTTGTTGAATTTGAACTATCTGTTCCTGAGTTTGTCCCGCTTCTAAATAATTGTTTATAGCTTCTTCAGTAAAGATTAATGAATAATCTTCATGGACTAAATAATACTCACATTTACCAGATTCTATGCCTCTAATTTCAAAATGATCCATAGAAGTTATTTGAACTCCATAAAACACAGCCACACCATGCATATCATATTCTACTAATTCACAATTTTCAGCCGCGTTTGCAACACAGCTATAAACTGACTCAGCATTTGTTGTTTCCCCCTCATCAAATGGATTATCTTCTACATACCTAGTTATAACTCCACAATCAATAATTTCCCCTTCTACAACTTCTTCTGAACTTTCTTCTTCACCAGATTCTTCTTCAGAACTTTCTTCGTCTGAGGATTCTTCATCGCTAGATTCTTCTTCAGAATCTTCTCTTGATTCTTCTTCAGCAGGTTCATCAGCTTCTTCTGAATCTTCCATATCTTCATCAGATGATTCTTCGTCAGATTTTTCTTCAGAAGCAGATTCCCCAGTAGTTTCTGTTGTAGGGAGTGTACTAACACCAGATCCTGGTTCTTGAGTAGAGAGTAAAAAAAACAAAATACCAGAAATAAAAACTAAAATAAAGATAGAGAGGAACAACAACTTTTTATTTGAGTTTTGAAGAAGATTATGATTATCCTCCCACATGCTATTTCCTTCTACTTCAATATCCTCATTATAAAATGAATCATCAGCCATATTCTACACAATCAGTATCACAATCAACATCAGAACCAAAGCTATCTTCAACTCTCAATGGAGATTCTTGCGCACAACTAGAAATAAATAAAATACTAATCAAAAACAAACTTACAAATAATAATCTTTTTTTCATAATTTAACATTAAAAAGATTGATATTTATATATATCGGTTTCCAAGAATAAAATAAAGTAGTCCTGCCAGGATTTGAACCTGGGTCACATGGACCAAAACCATGTATACTGGGCCACTATACTACAGGACTCTAGAAAATCGAACACATTATTTTATTTAAAAAACTTTTTGTTAAGAACCTTTTCTCTTATATCTTCCTCTCTTTTCAACATTCTTCAATCTTTTAATTACAGAATCATACTTCTTACTTTTCTTATATCCTTCTAAAAAACATTTGTAAACTTCTTCATGATGTCTATAATGTTTACTATCAAATGCTTGTCTTAATAATCTAATATCTACTGCCTTCGGTTCATCCTTATTTGATATCATTCCAAGTCCAAAATCAATAAAATAAACTCTACTATCTTTCAAAATCACGTTAGAAGTAGTTAAATCTCCATGAATAATATCGTTATCATGCATTAATGCAACTTGTTCACCAATTTTTTTACAAATCTTCTTTCTTTTTTCAGAAGAATAGCCATCTAACTTATTTTTCAAAACATCACCTTTAACATATTCCATAACTATTTTCATATCATTATCATCGAACATAAAAACTTCAGGAACATTCATTCCTACTTCTTTAGCCTTCAATAATAGTTTATTTTCTCTCCTAGTAGGGTATTTTCTTTTACTTATATCAATATGTTCATGCCTATAAGATTTAGAAACTCTTTCCTTCACTAAATTCCCATTTTCAAGATACAAAATAGCTTCAGCACCAGAATGTAAGATTTTCATTTTCTAAAATGGTAATTTTCCTTTGAATTTTTTCATAAGTTTTTCAGGACTTCCTTTCATCATTTTGGCCATTTTTTTGCTTTGACGATACTGCTTCAATAATTCCCTAACTTCACCAGAAGTAACCCCTGAACCTTTGGCAACCCTTTCTATTCTTTTTCTATTAAACATCAAATCAGGATCCTCTAATTCTTTTTTAGTCATACTTTGCATAATGTGCTTCCATTTCTTTAATTTGTCTTCTTGAACTTCAAGAGCCTCCTTAGGGAGATCAACTTTACTCATTCCAGGAATCATTTCCATAACTTTACTAAGGGGGCCCATTTTCTTCATTGCGCTCATTTGTTCATATAAATCTAAAAAATTAAATTCTCCTTTCAAAAACTTCTTACCTAAATCTTGAGCATCTTCTTCACTCATCACTTCTTTTGCTTTTTCTAAAAGAGATTTTATATCTCCCATGCCTAAAATCCTTCCAACAAATCCTTCTGGATCAAATTCTTCAAGATCATCTGCTTTTTCTCCAACCCCTATAAATTTGATTGGAGCTCCAGTAACAGCACAAGCGCTAAGCGCTCCACCGGCCTTAGCAGTTCCATCCATTTTAGTAGCCATAACTCCAGTTATATCGCAACTTTCATGAAATTGTTTTGCTTGTTTTTCTGCAGTCTGTCCAAGATCTGCACTTAGAACCAATAACTTTTCATGAGGACTAACTATTTTATTCAAACTTTCAATCTCTTTAACCAAATCTTCAGAAAGTGCATCCCTCCCTGAAGTGTCAACAATAATTATATCGTATCCGGAAATCTCAGATTCATTTTGTTTCCACAATTTAGAAGCATCTTTCTCTTTCTCATCAACAAAAACATCAACACCAAGATCTTCTCCAAGTTGCTTTAACTGTTTCATTGCAGCAGGCCTATGAACATCAAGTCCAACTAATCCAACCTTATATCCTCTTTTTGTATAATATTTAGCAAGCTTTGAAGCAGAAGTGGTTTTTCCATTTCCAAATAATCCTACAAGCATTATTTTGAAAGGCCTCTGTTTACCAATCTTAATTCCTTTAACCTCCCCTCCTAAGAATTTAACTAACTCTTCATAAACAATTCTTACTAAATAATCTCTGTAGGATAGTCCTTTCGGAATATCTTTAGCTAATGCCCTTTCTTTAATACTAGTACTTAATTCAAAAACAAGATTTACATTTACATCTGCATGCAATAATGCTCTTTGAATATCTTTTACCAATTCATTGATTAATTTTTCATCAACTAAAGGAGCTCCAGCTATTTTCTTCAAAACATTCTTCAATGATTGTCCTAATTTCTCCATTACCATCCTAGGCTTTCCATAATCTTTTTAGCACTAAATTTTTCAAGATCTCCATACTTTTGGCCAGTCCCCATATAAAGTATTGGTTTTCCAAGAATATAAGATATTGATATTGCGGTTCCACCCTTTTCATCTACATCTGATTTAGTCAGAATAATTCCATCTAATTCAATAGATTTATCAAATTCTTTAGCCTGTTCAATGCAATCGTTTCCAGTTATACTTTCTCCGACAAAAACCTTAGCATCAGGATTTATGACTCTAGATACTTTTTTCAATTCTTCAATAAGATTAGAATTACTATGAACTCTTCCAGCAGTGTCTACTAAGACAACATCCAATCCCTTAGATTTAGAATATTTTATCGCATCAAAAGCTACTGCAGCAGGGTCGGAGCCATAATCATGTTTTATAATGGGAACTTCTAATTTTTCTGCATGGTGTTCTAATTGATCTATAGCTGCCGCCCTAAAAGTATCGGAAGCAGCAAGAACAGGTTTCAAACCATTAGATTTTAACAACTTAGCAGTTTTTGCAATAGAAGTAGTTTTTCCAGAACCATTTATTCCAACAAATAATATTACATATGGTCCATCTTTCTTCTTTACTTCTTCAACAAAATCAATAGAATTTTCTACAAATAACTCTTCTACAGTTTTTTTCAATTCTGTTTCAACAATATCTCCAACTTTAGATTTTTCAACAGGCACATTAACTATTCCAACTTTCAAATTTTCTTTTATCTTTTCTATAACTTCAACAGCAACATTACTTTCAAGAAGACCTAGTTCAAGGTCCCAGAATATTTCTTCGAACTTTTCATCATTTATTTTAGAAGTGGTTATAGCTTTTTTTACCTTCTTAAGAACTCCTTCTTTTTCTTCTTTCTTTTCTTCTTTATCAACTATTAATGTTTTTTCTCCAGATTCTTCAGAAAATTTGCTTATTGCTTCTTTGAATTTATTTTTTAATTTATTAAACATAGAAAGATTCAGGCCATTATGTCTTTTAAACTTTACTTATTTTTGATATTTTGCCGTATGCTTGACTGGCCAATAAACTTGTGTTTATGTGCGATTTTAGCCTCATAATTGACTCATATAATTCGTCATTTTTAGAATATCTCTCCATTTGTTTAAATTTAGACATCAACTTGGGAAATTTTTTCAAGGCATCATCATATCTTTCTTCCCATATACAATGGTAGATCTCGTCTAAGTTTTCTTTAAAATCTATTTTATGAAGTTTATATGAATAATAATCGTTAATATAATTTATGCTATTTTCTATATAGTTCAACATTTTTTTTCTCATTCCATAATTGTTAGAAAATCCATTCAGTTGAATAATATTGTCCTTAATCAAATCTATGTTGTTGCTAGAGTTTAACAAATCTATAGTTTCTTTTATTTTTCTATACATTAGTAACTGGTCGCGTATACTAAAAAAAATAATTCCATATTCTAATTGTTTTTCCTTAGGAAATTTATCAAATTTATTAGCCAAGTCATCATAATGTTTTATAGCATCATTAAAATTTTCAGAATCAATTGCGTTATTTATTATTTTACCCAGTTTTAAGAATTTGTTAATTTCCTTTTTTAACATGATATTAATTTGTAAAAGAGTTTTATAAAATTTTTCTTTACATCATCATATCGTGAGACATACTCTGTCCAGGGACTGGGCCACTATCTCCGCCCTTACTTGCTATGACATCATCAATCCTTAATATTAAATCAGTTACTTCAGATGCACTCTTTATTGCTTGAGTTTTTACTTTCAAGGGTTCAATTACCCCTCTTTCCCAAGAATCAGTAACTTCTCCACTAAAAACATCTATTCCAAAAGTAGCTGCATCCTCATCATGTTTAGATTTTAGTCCAGTAAGAACATCGATAGGATCCAAACCAGCGTTCTCTGCAAGAGTTTTAGGTATTATTTCTATAGAGTCTGCAAAAGATAAAACCGCAAGTTGTTCTCTCCCACTTAATCCATTAGCAAATTCTCTAAGCTTCCTAGATACTTCAATTTCAGGAGAACCAGCTCCAGAAACAACTTTACCATCTTTTAACGCAGCTGCAACATCTCCAAGAGCATCTTTTATTGCTCTTTCAACTTCATCTATTACATGATCAGTTCCACCTCTAATAAATAAAGTAACAGACTTAGGATTATCACAGTTTGTAACATAAGTCATTTCATCTTCTCCTTCTTTTTTCTCTTGAACAATACCTGCAAAACCAAGATCTCCTGCACCAAGATCTTTCAGATTATTAACAATTTTAGCACCTGTTGCCCTTTGAAGTTTTTGCATATCTGATTGTTTAATTCTTCTAACTGCATAAACTCCAGATTTGGATAAAAAGTGTTGAGCCAAATCATCAATTCCTTTTTGACAGAATACAACATTAGCACCAGAGCTTATAATCCTATCAACCATTTCTTTCAACATTGATTCTTCTTTTTCTATGAAGGATTGTATTTGAGAAGGATCTGTAATTTGTATTTTTGCATCTATTTCCGTATCTTTTATTTCCAACTGAACATCCAAAAGTGCAACCTTGGCATTTTCAATCTTAGAAGGCATTCCAGAATGAACCTTCTCCTTATCTAGTAGAATTCCTTCTATTAATTCAGAGTTCTCAACTCCACCCCCGCTTTTCTTTTCTATCTTAATATTATCTAAATCAACTCCATCTTCATCTGCTATTTGTTTTATTGCTCTAACACATAAATCAGATAATTTTTCCTTTGATGCTTCTGCACCTTTTCCAGTCATAGCAGTCTCAGATATATTCCTCAAAATAACATCATCTTCAATCTTGACATCCTTGGAAATATCATTTAAAATTTCTTGAGATTTATTTGCTGCTAACCTATAACCTTTAGATATTACTGTTGGATGGATATTTTCATCTAAAAGTTTCTCAGCATTTTTCAATAGTTCACCAGCAATAACAACAGCAGTAGTAGTTCCATCACCGACCTCAGATTCCTGAGTTTTAGCAACTTCAACAATCATTTTGGCTGCAGGGTGTTCAATCTTCATCTCTTCAAGAATAGTAACTCCATCATTAGTTATAATAACATCATTCATGCTATCAACTAACATCTTGTCCATTCCTTTAGGACCAAGAGTGGTTCTAACAGTTTCTGCAACTAATTTTGCAGCAAGAATATTATTTCTCTGTGCTTCCTTTCCTACAGTTCTATTACTGTTTTCTGACAATACATAAATTGGTTGTTTATCTGTCATCTTATTTCCCCAAAATCATAATTTAACAGAAAAATGAGAGAGGTCCAATTTATAAAGTTTATTAATGATAAATAGAAGTATATTTCCATAAATAAGCATGTTTATTAATCTCAAAAATAATAAAAAGCTATGAAAACAGGTGTAAAAGCTCTGGATGCAATGACTAAAAAACCTATAGTTGTAGGACCAGATGAGAGAATTGTAGATTGTGCACAAAAAATGTTAAATCATAAAGTAGGGAGTCTTCTAGTTAAAGATAATAACAAACTTCTTGGAATAGTTACAGAAAAAGACATGGTAGAAAAGATAATTGCAAAAAGAAAAGGATTTCTAGGAAAAAAAATAAAAGAAATAATGACAAGAAAATCTATAGTAACAATTTCTCCAATGGAAGATCTTTACACTGCAATGATTATGATGAGTGACAAAGGAAAAAGGAGATTACCTGTCTTAGATGGAAGAGAGGTAATAGGTTTACTAACATATAGAGACGTTATAAATTTACAACCTGACCTTTATGACATTTACATTGAAAAATTGAAGTTAAGAGGCGTATTCTAAACATAAAGTTTATTAATATCACAAATAGAAGTTTAATCATGAGCGAATCTCATAAGGTTAATCCAGGGCAAGGGTTACAAATAAGAGAAAAAGGAGTTTTTGACTTAAACAAACTCTACAAAGAAATGAGGGGCTGGATTGATAAAAATAGATATAGCTTCAACGAAAAAGAACATACTGAAAAAATCTTAGATAAGGGAAAAGAAATAATTCTTGCATGGGAAGCAGAAAGAGAAGTTACGGACTATTTAGTATATGAAATAAAGATTAATTTTCATCTGAAAGGAATAAATAAAGTATCAGATGACTTTGTAAATGGGTTTGCCAAGATAACCTTTAGGGCAAATGTAGTATCAGATTATAAGAATAGATTTGGAAAATCTTCATTTTCCGAATGGTTATCTAAGTTATACAATCAATATTTAATAAAATCTGAGATAGAAAGACACCAAGATAAATTAAAGAAAGAATTAGAACATTTTCATGATGTAACAAAAGAGGTTTTGGAATTCCATAGATAAAATGAAAGAAAGCATAAGTGTAGTTAGCATGAAAACAAAAGGTAAGGGAGTTTTTGATATGGGCGAGCTATATCAAAATATGAAATTCTGGCTAGACTTTCAAGGATATGGTAATCATGAAGAAACTTTCCAAGAAGAAAAATATGTTGAGAGAATAAAAGGAGATTCGAAACAAATAGAAATAAGATGGAGAGCAGACAAAATATTTAATGAATATGTCAGTTATACTCTTGGAATAACTTTTTTTGTTTTAGGTCTAAAAGATGTTGAAGTAGAAAAAGAAGGAAAAAAGATAGGAAGTAATAAGGGAGAAGTAGAAATAAGATTTAGTGCGAAAGTAAATTTAGATTGGAAAAATAAATGGAAAAATGGGGTTTTTCAAACAGCATATAACAATTTTATAATCAAAGATAAGATAGAAGCCCATAAAACAGATCTCTACAATAAAACTTACACACTATATGACGAAGTTAAGAAGTTCTTTGAAATGTATGGATCTTAAGAAAATTTTATAAATTCGTTATCCAAAGATAGAATATGTCAGAAATAGATCATGTAGTTAGAGACTTAACAATAAGTCAAAAAGCACAGTTCAATCTTATAGAATTATACAAAACCTTGAAGTATTGGTTTGAAATTAACGGTTATTCTTTCTTTGAAAGAGAATATGAAGACACTCTTAAGGGAAGCAAAAAAGACATTAAAATCAAATGGGAAGGGTCAAAACCAATAGATGATTACTCAAAATTTTATGTATCTCTAAGTTTTAAGATTAAGAATTATGAAATAGTAGAAACTCCTAAAGAAAAAATAGTAGAAGGAGAGTTGAATATCTCTATAAATTCAGATATTGAGACTGATTATGAAGAAAAATGGGAAAATAAACCTATCTGGAAGTTTCTGGGGGGAGTTTCAGACAAGTTTTTTACCGAAAGAAGGAGAAAAATTTACGAAAAAGAGCTTAAAGATGACACTTATGACCTTTTTAACAAAACAAAGTCATTTCTAAACTTATACAAATTTAGGTAAATCACAAGATTTTTAAATGGGTTTCTGCTACTAAATAATGCCCGTCATGAGATTACCCAACGGAGCTAACGATGATTTTCAAGCTATGAGCTTGGGAGTTAGTGTTGCGGGCAACATTTATGTTCATCACATCACATAAATAACTAACAAGAATAAGTTAATCACAAAATAAAAGAAACATCACACTTATCATTTAGTATATTGAAAAAAAACACTTAATGTGTAAACTTATTCTATACAGCGTTAGTTGATGAATAACTAAAACTAAGGGGGAGTTAAAATGGGAAAGATAGGCTTAGTATCAGCCAAATATGTTATTCATGCTCACATCGAAGTTGAAGGCGTAGTAGAAAGACCTGATATAGTTGGAGCAATATTTGGCCAAACTGAAGGATTGCTAGGTTCGGATTTAGAGCTTAGAGAACTTCAGAGAAATGGAAAAATAGGAAGAATTGAAATAAATTCTGAATCAAAAGGAAGTAAAACTAAAGGAGAAATAATTATTCCTTCAAATTTAGACAAGACCGAAACAGTATTAATCGCCGCTATCTTAGAAACAATAGAAAAGATAGGGCCTTGCAATGCAAAAGTTACATCTAAAAAAATAGAAGACGTAAGAACAACTAAAAGAGACCAAATAGTAGAAAGAGCTAAAGAAATGCTAAAGGACCTCACTCATAATGTTCTACCTGATTCATTAGAAATTACTGAAGAAGTTGCTAATTCTGTAAGAATGATGGAAATATCTGATTACGGAAAAGAAAAACTGTCTGCAGGACCAAATATAGATGATTCTGATGAAATAATCGTTGTCGAAGGTAGGGCAGATGTTCTAACTCTATTAAAGAATGGAATTAAGAATTGTATATCTATGGATGGTACTTCAGTTCCTCAAACAATAAAAGACTTGAGCAAAAGAAAAACAGTTACAGTCTTTGTAGATGGAGATAGAGGAGGAGAATTAATTATAAAAGAACTGATTTCAACTAGTGAGATTGATTTTGTTTCAAAAGCTCCTGACGGAAAAGAAGTTGAAGAACTTACTAAAAAGGAAATAAACAAAGCTCTAAGAGGAAAAGTTTCTGTAGAGCAAATGAAACTTGATACAAATAACAAAAAAGGTGTCAAACCCAAAACTTACAAAAGTAAAAAAACAGAAACAAGACAAACTAGGGCACTAGTTAGGCAGACAAGAGCTCCAACAAGAACTAGAACTTCTACAAGGCCTGCAATAAGAATTCCAAAAAAAGAAGCAGACACTTACAAAAAGATGTTAGAAGAGTTAGTCGGAACAAGAGGGGCATATATTTTGGACAAAGAACTTAATATACTTGGCAAGGTTCCAACTTCTGAGTTATCTACTACAATAAGAAATCTATCAGACATCCACGCAATAGTTTTAGACGGAGATGCAGATTCGGATTTAGTTAGAAATTCAGAAAGAGCCAGAGTTAAATACTTGGTAGCAATGGGGTCAAAAGTTAACTCAAGATACTCCAAATTAAATATAATTACCAAGGATAAATTAAGTTAATAGAAAATAATATAAAGAAGGGATAGAAATTATTGGATATGAAAAAAAAGAGGCAAAAATATTCAAATTTCATCCCTTTAATTTTTATAATAGTTTTTGTACTTCTAGTTTTTTATCTTAGTTACGAGAAAGATTGCGGATTTGATGAATCTTGTTTTAACGAAGCATTTGAATCTTGTACTATGGCAAGTTATATATCTGAAGAAGAGGGAAATTTATTTCAATACACTATCCAAGGACAGAAGGGAAAGGATTGTGAAGTTGAAGTTACAATTTTAGAAGTTAGTCAAGAGGCAGATCAAGAAACAAAAGATTTGTTCTCAGAAAAATCAATGACATGTTACATACCAGAAAACCAAGCATTTACGGTTGACACATTAACATTATGTACGGGACCACTAAAAGAATCAATGTATGAATTAATAATTCAAAAGATGTATTCTATTTTAGCACAAAACTTAGGTGACTTAATATTCCAGTTACAAGAAGAGTAGGCGTGCTCCAAGTTCGAAAAAGAAATCAATCAATGGTATAACCTTAGTCTTTCCTCCCTCATGCTATTCATAAGCGTCAACATTAGAAATTAAAGCTGCTCCGTTCCCGGTCTGACTTGGTTCTTTTAAATATCGACCCTATGAGACATAAGATCAACGTACGAACTAAGACCAGTAATCAAAATTCTGATCCTGTCCTAAAGCTTCGACCCTACCGTAAAGCTCATTTGCAGTTACAAGTAAGAGCTAACTACCCAGTCTAGCCTACATTATCCAGATAATTAATTGGTTTTTAAAAGTTTCTTTTATGGATTAAATTCTCATAATTTTTATAAGTGGTAATTCATTCTTTCAAAGTAAATTGAAAAAAAGAGTTTTGATTATGGGTGCAGGCACAGTAGGAAATAGAGATGCCGATGTTCTTCTAAGTTTAGGAATTCCAGTTAGTTTATGTAAATATAGTGCAGGAAAAAAAGATATTAAAACTAAAGAAGTAAAAACTTTGTTAGAGAGATACAAAAATTCCACTGTTGGAGATATTCCAATATATGCAGCAAGAGGAAGTGATTTAGAAGAAAGAATATCAAAGATTAAAAAACACATTGGAAGATGTGATGGGTCAATAGATGATTCTAATTTCAAAGATTTTGCTTTAGCCATAGATTGTACAAATGGAATGGAAATAAGAAATCACTTAGAAATTTACGATCCAAATGATTTGCCTTTCGCAATCAATGGAGGGGGAGATAACAAATTAATAGAAAGGCTTTATTTTGCAAGTATTCCTAAAACAAGAGTTCACGAAGAAGAAAATGTATACAAAAAACATAATGCAAAAATTGTTTCTTGTAATACTCATGCTGTAACTACTGCATTAAGTATAGTTAAGGACGTCTTCAAAGAGAAATTTAATGATAGTCTTAGAGACAAGATTTACATAGATTTTGCAAGAAGACACGAGGACCCAAACAAAGGAAAAGAAAGACCAAGATTTGTGACAACGCAACGTAAAAAATATCATACTGATGAAGTATATTCATTACTACCAGAAGTTAATTGCTTATTAGACACAACAGTTTCAAAATGGCCAACAGAATATTTTCACAATACTACTATGATATTAGATTTTAAAGAAAAAATTTCAGGAGAATTAATTGACAAACTAAGACTAAGTTTTCAAACATATCCAAGAGCAATATTATCAGAAGGAGATTTGAGTCACGAAAAGACAATAGATTCTGCAAAATGGGCAAGAATTTTAGATGGAGATATTCCTTTTCCAGTTTACATGGTAAATAGAGCAGGAGATTACAAAATAGTTATCAACGGATTAACTCCCCAGAGAGGAATTGTAGCTCCAAGTACTGCAGATTATACTTTGTTGAGAACAGGAATTATAGAAGACTTAGATAACCTAGAAGACATATTCAATCACGTTAATCAAAATGCTAAATATCGTAATGAAACCTTTTCACATATCAAAGATAGTATACAAGATAATTTAGCAAAATACGACGAGTATCTTCAAACCAAGAATTAATTAATTTTAACAAAAAACTTTATAAACGAGACAAATCTTCGAATATCAGTAGGTTAATAAAAATGCAAAGAGTAGGCGGATTTAGAAGAAAAACAAGAAGAAAACTATCTAAGAAAGTAAGACAAAAAGGAAAATTTAGTCTGAGAAGATTTTTCCAAAGAATGTCTGAAGGAGATAGGGTATATCTTGTAGCAGAACCATCTGTTCAGAAAGGGATGTATTTTCCTAGATTTCATGGAAAGTCAGGAATAATTGATGGTAAACAAGGTAGTAATTATTTTGTTAAAATAAAAGATGGAAATAAGGAAAAGAGAGTGCTTGTCCACCCAGTACATTTAAAAAAATCTTAAAATGGAAACAATAAATGAAAAACCAATGAGTATTCATGAAATAAAAACTCATGTTGATGCTATGAAGAAAAGAGACAAAGAACTTAACTTCAGAGCTAAAAAAGTAGAAGAATATCTAAACACTCTTGCAAAAATAAAGAAAGCAGCAGAGTTTAGAAAAGATATTGAAGAATTAGATATAAGCAGACTAAGAGATAAAAGCATTGTTCACATTATGAATATATGTCCTAAGGATCTCGATAGTCTAAAATCAATATTATCAAGTGAAAATCTTACCTTAAAAGAAGAAGATTTGAAAAAGATATTAGATGTAGTGGATAAATATGCTTAGTGTTAAAAATGATTTCAGCAAAAGAAGAACATGCAATTATTTTGGATTTCCTTCCACATGGGTATCCAATGGATACAAGGCCCATGCACAGAAAGACAGCAATAGCGCAAGCTATGGGAAAGAATCATTTTACATTACTAGAGTTAGTTCCTAAAAAAGGAGAGTTTCTTCAACCCCATGAAGAGGTTTATATTGGTGAAGGAAAAAGAGATAAAATTCACCACATATTGGGAAAAATAAATCTCTCAAAACTTACTCAAACAGCTAGATCAGAAATAGAACCAGTTATAGAAGATATGGTGAAGAAAAAAGAACAAAGCTTCGTTGAATTTTTTAACAAAGCTCAACCTTTGAACACAAGAATTCATCAATTGAATTTATTACCTGGAATAGGCAAAAAACACGCGGAAGAAATAACTGAAACAAGAGAAGAAAAGCCTTTCGATTCTTTCGAAAACATAAAAGAAAGAGTAAAGTTAATGCCAGACCCAGAAAAAACAATAATAAAAAGGATATTCATGGAACTAGGTGAAGAGGATAAACACAGATTGTTTGTTCAAGTGTAATAAAAAGATTTTTAAATACGTCAAAATCCATGTTTGCTAAGAATGAAGGAAGATTTAAAACACATTGTAAGAGTAGCTGCAACAGACCTAGAAGGCGCTAAACCTCTAAAGCAATCTCTTTTGAAAATAAAAGGAGTGAGTCATTCTATGATTAATGCAGTTTGTAATGTTTCTAAACTAAGTAAAGACAAAAAAACTGGACTTCTAAATAAAGATGAAGTGCAAAAACTTGAAGAAGTAATAAAGGACCCAGTTAAATTCAAAATTCCTTCTTGGATGGTTAATAGAGAAAGAGACAACGATACAGGAGAAGATAAACATCTAACTGCAGTCGATCTAAAATTAACTAAAGATTTTGATATTAAAAGATTAATGAGAATAAAAAGTTATAGAGGCCTACGTTTGGCAGTAGGTTTGCCAGTAAGAGGTCAAAAAACTAAATCTAATTTCAGACCAAATAAACGTAAAGGAAAAGGTTTAGGTGTTAAGACTAAGAAGAAAGGTAAGAAAGGTTAAAGATGGGTCAAATAAAAAAACAAAAGAAAAAGTACAAAACTCCTACTCACCCATGGCAGGCAGAAAGATTACAAGAAGAGTCTGAATATATCACTAATTACGGTTTCAAAAATAAAAAAGAAATATGGAAAGTTATTGCCAAACTAGAGAACTATAAAGTACAAGTTAAGAAAATAATTGCAAGCAAAGGTTCTCCACAAATGGAAAAAGAAAAAAAACAACTGATGACCAAGTTGTTAAAATATGGTCTAATAAAAAAAGATTCTAAGATTGAAGATATTTTAGATTTGTTGCCTGAAAATTTAATGGATAGAAGATTACAAACTCTTGTTTTCAAAAAAAATCTAGCTAAATCATTAAAACAAGCTAGACAATTCATAGTCCACGGACACGTTCTAATTAATAGTAAAAAATTAACAGTTCCATCATATTTAGTTTCATTAGAGGAAGAATCAAAACTTAGTTTAAGTGCTTTACTTCCTGTAACAAGAGAAGAACCAAAGAAAAAAGCAAAACCAGAAGTTAAAGAAGAAGCTGTAGAAGAAAAAAAAGAAGTTCCTGTAGAGAAAGTTAAAGAAGAGAAAGAAGTTCCAACTGCTGCAGAATTAAAAGAAAAACAAGAAGAGCCAGCTAAGGCAGAGGTTGAAGAATGAAAAGAGAATTCAAAAAACAAAGATGGGGGATAGCCCATATTTATTCATCTTATAATAATACTATAATTCATGTTACAGACATAACTGGATCTGAAACTATTGCAAAGTCTTCTGGGGGAATGATGACAAAAGTTCATAGACTAGAGAGCAGCCCAACAGTTGCAATGCAAGCTGCAAGGAGCGCTGCAGAAGGGGCAATTGAAAAAGGAATAAATGCTGTTCATGTAAAAGTTAGAGCCCCAGGAGGGCATAATGGTCCAACAAGTACAGGTGCTGGTGCTCAAGCAGCAATAAGATCCCTAACTAGATCAGGTTTAAGAATTGGAAACATAGAAGAAGTAACTCCACTTCCTCACGATGGATGTAGGAAGAAAGGAGGAAAAAGAGGAAGAAGAGTTTAAGATGGAAATCAAAGTATTAAATAAAAAAGATAATGAATTGAAATTCGAGATTTCAGGAATAAATGAAGTAGAAGCAAATACTTTGAGGAGAATAATGATTACAGAAACTCCAACTTTGGCAATAGAAGAAGTTGAGATTATGAAAAATGATTCTGGACTTTATGATGAGGTTCTTGCAAATAGAATGGGGCTTGTTCCATTAATCACAGATTTGAAAACTTATAACTTACCTGAAAACTGTACCTGTAAGGAAAAAGGTTGTGCAAAATGTCAAACACAAGCAACCATTGAATTTAAAGGTCCAAAAACTGTTTATAGTGGAGATCTAAGTTTTCAAGATCCTAATATTAAGGCTTCTTATAAAAAAATGCCAATAGTAAAGCTATTAGAAAATCAAGAATTAGAAATAATTGCTACTGCTAAACTTGGAAAGGGCAAAGGACACATAAAACATGCTCCTGCAGCAGTATTTTATACTAATAAACCAATACTAAAGATAAATAATGATTCTAAAAAATTAGACAAGTCAAAATTCCCTAAAGAAGCCCTTAAAGATGGAAGACTTGATGAAGTAAGTTTGTTAAAAAATAATCTTTACGAGTCTTGTGAAGGAATTGAAGAGGATGTTTTGAAAGTTGAATACGAAAAAGATAAGTTTATATTTAATATAGAATCATTTGGACAGTTAAACACAAAAGATATTTTGGAAGCAGGAGTTAATAGCCTCAATTCCAAGTTAGATGATTTCACAAAAGCTCTGAAAGAGTCAAAAACGACAGCAATAAAAACTCTCGCTAAAAAAATAACTGGATAAATTGACAACTTGTCACGTACAACAGAGAGATTTATAATTAACAAAACTAATTCTATAGTTATATGTGTAAAATAAAAAGAAATAATGACACTGCAGAATTCGTCGGTTTGAGTTTTGGAGATGGGGGATTTACTTACAGAAAGAATACAAATAAAAAAAGATATCAATTAAGAGGAGATCTTAATGAGGAAAAAGAGTTTTATGATAATCATATAATTCCAAATTTTAACAAAAACATTATGTTTCCAGTCTATAGTAGAGATGTAGGAATTGTTTTTAACAAAAAGAGAAATTTTTATGGATTATCTGTGGAAGGAACATTGCTAGAAGAACCACTTAAATATCTAGGAATCCCTCTAGGTGTAAAAAATGAATTAATGATTCCAAGATGGATAAAAAATAACAAAACATTTTGTATAAATTTTTTAAGAGGATTTTTGGATACCGATGGATGTATCCATTGTGAAAAGAATTATAGCTTAAACAAACCAAAATATCACACAAAGATAAAGATATCTCTATCAACAACTTCGAAGAATTTGGCCAAAGAATTACAAGACATACTCAATAAACTTAAAATTAAAAATTTTGTAAGAAGATATGTTCATAAAAACAAATCCTGGAAAGATTGTTACACAATTAAAATAGATGGAGGAATTAATGTAATTCATTGGTTTAGAATAATTGGATCAAATAATCCAAAACATAAAACAAAATTTGATATCTGGGCAAAATATGGTTTTTGTCCTCCAAATACAAATCTAAAAGAAAGAAGAAAGATTATTAAAGGAATGAAAAGTGTCTTAGATTATTATGCGGAGATGCCGGAGCGGTCAAACGGGCCAGAGATCTTAAAAAAGATCGGCCAAACTAAGGATCTGGTAGCTTAGTGCTTACACAGGTTCGAATCCTGTTCTCCGCATATACAAAAACTTTTTAAATCAAATAGATTCTCGAAATCATAGTTCTTCTAAAATGAAAACAGGACCAACAAATATACACGTGAAAAACTTGATAAAAGAAATCAAGGAGAGTGCCTCTAAACAGGAATCTGGATTTTGGAAAAGAATAAGAAAAGAATTAGAAAAATCTAGAAGAAATAGAAGAGAAGTAAATATAGAAAGACTTGAGAAGCACACAAAAGACAAAGAAACAGTGGTCGTTCCAGGAAAAGTTCTTGGAGATGGAGAACTTAATCACGAAATTACAGTTGCAGCCTTACAATTTTCAGGAAAAGCCAAAGAAAAAATAAAGAAAACCATGACAATCAAAGAATTACTTAAAGAAAATCCAAAAGGAAAAGGAGTTAGAATAATCGGTTAGAATGGCAGTTATTGATGCAACGAATAACATTGTAGGAAGACTTTCATCTAGGGTTGCAAAAAGAGCACTTATGGGAGAAAAAATAAATCTTGTTAATTGCGAAAAAGCAGTTTTAACTGGTAGAAAAGAATCAATATTTGCCAAATACAAAGAGAGAAAAGAAAGAGGAAATCCTTTGAAAGGACCTTTCTTATCAATGATGCCAGACAGATTTGTTAGAAGAATAGTTAGAGGTATGTTACCTTACAAACAAGAAAAAGGAAAAAAAGCTTTCAAAAACGTAATGTGTTACATTGGTGTCCCTGAAAAACTAAAATCAGAAAAAATAGAAAAATTTAAAGAATCAAATATAATAAACAGCAAAAGCATAAACTATGTTACCGTTGAAAGAATTTGTAAACAACTTAAAAAATGAAAATAATACATCATGCTGGAAAGAGAAAAACTGCAATAGCAAAAGCTACTATGAAACCTGGAAAAGGGGTAGTTAGAGTTAATTCTAAATTATTAGAGAATTATGAACCTGCTACAGGTAGAATGAAGATAATGGAGCCTCTAGCATTAGCAGGAGAAGTTCCGAAGAAATTTAATATTTCAGTTAAAGTTAGTGGCGGAGGATGGAGTTCTCAAACAGAAGCAGTTAGATTAGCAATTGGAAGGTGTTTGGCAGAAGCTTCAAAACCACTGAAAGAAAAATTCCTTAAATATGATAGACAATTATTAATTGCAGACACAAGAAGGAAAGAAGTTTGCAAACCTAATGATTCAAAAGCAAGATCAAAGAGACAGAAGTCTTACAGATAGTTAAAATGATAATTCCAATAAGATGTTTCAGTTGCGGTAAGCCTGTAGCTCAGCTATGGGAAGAATTCAAAGAAAGAACTGAAACAAAGAAAGAAGATCCTAAGGTAGTTATGGACGAATTAGGATTGAAAAGATATTGTTGCAGAGCTTTATTCTTAGGTCACGTTGATTTATTGGAAAAAACAGCACAATACAAGAAATTTTAATTTTTTTTCAAATTTTTCTAAAATGAAAAGTTAATAGTTATTTCCCACTTACTACATTTATTAGTTTCCAAGTCATAGGTCCAACTCCCTCCCATACAAACACTAGAACAATAACCTATGTCTCCAGAACAACCAGTACATACTGGCCATTCCCACATAGTTTCTTCTCCTCCAATTTCTTCTAAAAAACTTTCCCAATTTCCTTTCGGAGACTCATGGCTATACTCCTTATATTCTTCCCAAATTGGAAGATTGAAATATTCTTCAATTTCTCTAAGTTTATCAGGGTGTTCTTCAGTAACAAATTCTAAAACTTCTTGTTCAAGAACGTTCCATCCATCTTGTTTAGGATCTAAATCTAACCTATTTATTTCAAATTTATACTCTACAGATTTAGAAGCTTTTTGAGAGGTTTTACCAGGAGATTGCTGAACTTCACAACTAGAAATAAACAAAATACAAACCAAAAACAAAAATAATAACCTCTTTTTCATAAAAACAAACAGATTAACCAATATATAAATATTTTTATTCTTAAAACTAAGATTAAACTGATGCGAGACGAGATTTGGTTAAATAATAGACTAGAAACAATATGGAAATTACTAATCCCTGAAGTAGAAAAACTAAATAAGGTTTCAATTGTTTTCAAGGGAAAATGGAAAACTAAATTTGGAGATATAAGAAAATTAAAAGATGGCTCAACAAGAATAACAGTAAATAGTCTATTCAAACACAAAGACATTCCAGAACATATAATAGACACAACAATAGCACATGAATTAATTCATTACATGCACGGCTTTCAATCTCCACACAAACAACAATTCAAATACCCTCATCAAGGCGGAATAGTAGACAAAGAACTAAAAAAAAGAGGATTTGGATTACTATTAAATCTAGAAAAACAGTGGGTAAAAACTAAATGGGAAAAAATCATTTTGCCTTTAAAGGAAAACGCATATGCTTCTTACAATCAAGACAATAATAAACAAGTTTCTTCTCCCGGGTTCGTACTCTACAATTGACGCCAGCCCTAAGATAGTGGTAACAATGTTTACAGAACTTTCTCTTCAATCCTCTTGGATATCTAAGATTAACTTTCATAGCAGCCTTTCTTGCAAGGCCTACATATTTATTTGCCAAATTAGTATCTTTATCAAAAACTTCATCTGCTTGAGAAAATAATTTCTTGACCTTTTCTCTTGCAACTTCTTTTTTGTTTGGTCTAACCATAATAATTATCTAAATTAATATTATAAAAAACTTTAGAAATATAAGGCGGACAGCTAACCAAGCTTCCCGCAACAAAGTGCAGTACTACAAGGAACGTAAGACTTCTTGACTTCCTGGTTCGAGATGGGTCAGGGTATATCCAGTCCACTATGGCCGTCCTAGAATTTAGCATAAATCAAGTATTTATAAGATTATTGTTTAAAGTAACTTTAACTTTCCTGTCACACTATTTAGCTTTTCTTCAGAATCTGGACCTATTCCTAAACAAGTAATACTTCCTGGTTCAACTTGTGTTTTTCCAGCATCTTTTATCAAAGAAGTAACAAGTCCATTCCTATCTGCATGTTTTTTAACATTTAACAATTCCTCTTTACTATTAACTTTCAAAACTACTTTTTTCATTCCCTCCTTTCTCCAAGACTTAACTTTTGGCTCTTCACTTTTCAATGTAGCCTCTGTGGAAGCATGGGCAACCATTGCACTAATCTTTCCACTACTCATGACAAGATCTTTCCTAACTACAATTATTTGTTTATAACTCATTTTCCTTCAGTTCTAAATTTATTTCTTGTATAATTCTCTACTTTAACTAATGCCTTGTGTAATGCAGTATTAAGATCCCAATCTTCCCCATTAACATTAATTAAATTGTTTGGAACTTGAATTCTTGCATGGAAAGAATATTTACATCTGTCTCCATCTTTTTCGTGTTTTTTAGCATGCAAAACTAATTTGCCGGGAAGATCTCTTTTTATTTTTTCATAATGAACATTAGCCAAATCAATTATTTTGACTTTTTCATCTTCATCAAAATCATCTAGTCCTAGAATTTGAATATCGTCTACCATACTAAGTTACATATTGTACTTTTTTTATTAATTTCTATTACTTAATATGTAGTTCAATAACATCTTCTTCCTTCAAGATATGTTCTAAACCAACTCTCATTCCTGGATGTTTGGCAGAGGGACCCCAAATTCTCGCATAATCAAAATTCTTAAGAAAATCTTTATGGACTTTCAAAGTTAAGTCTCTTACTGTGGACTTTTTCTTTAGGGCTACAGGAGGGTAATCTCTTTCCTTACCTGGGGATTTAGTATAAACATAAATTAAATCTAAATTACTCCATATTTTATCTATTACATCTTTTTCACTCGAAACACTTATTGATTTGTTTTTAATCTCAGAATATTTCAATTCTTTTTTGACTAAAGAAAGATCTTTTTTGTCTTTATGTAAAATAACTATTAAATCTGAGCTCCTAATTATCCCCATAAATGCAGAACCATTTTCTTTATCAAGATAATTTTCAGTTATGGCAGGAATCTCAACTATTTGTAAAATTATCCCTTTATAGTCGAGAGTTCCTATTTCAGGTTTTGAGGTTGTAAATTCATAATTTGCAATTAATGGTTTAGCGTTTGTAATCTTAGATAATAAAGTAGACTTACCAACATTAGTTGCTCCAATAATAACGACTTGTGCAGCCCCTTCTTTTTTTATTGAGAATCCTCTTGAACCTTTCTTAGATTGTTTTTCTTTTTCTAAAATCTTCTTATATTTAGCAATTCTTTGTTTTATATCATTCCTAAGATTTTCTGCCCCCTTATGAGAAGGTGCAGACTGTAACATTTGTTGGAGAATTTTTAGTTTATCTTCAATGCTATCTGCATTAGCATATTCTTTCTCTAGTTTCTGATATTCAAAACCTGCATTGATTGGCATTTTAAATTAAATAATACCATAACTTTTTTAAATTATGTTTTTCAGATCCACCACATGGCAAAGAAAGATTTTACTGGTTTTACAAAATTCGGAATATTTCTTGCAGGGGCAATATCTTTAGGATTTGGATATATACTTTGGACAAGAATATTGGATCTTGAACAAGTTTTTGCAATATTATTCATCATTGCAGGAATAACAAAGATTCTTTGGAGTTTCGTTGCTAAATGAAAAAGCTAGGAGAAAATTGTCCCGATTGTGATTCAATCCTTCACAAAGGACAACATAAGTTTAAAGACGGTTTCTATTTTGTAATTTATTGTAAACAGTGTGGGTTTAGAAATGAAAAACCATTAGAAGAAAAGAAACACGTAAAACATCTTAAACAAAAATAACAAAGTTTTTTATATAACTAATCTAAATTAAATTTCAATGAAAGGAAAAGAGAACGAAGAGGGAATAACAGTAAAAAAATTAGATAATTTCTCCGAGTGGTACACTCAGATAATTAAGAAATCAGATTTAGTAGATTATAGCAAAGTTTCTGGATGTTTGGTATTCAAGCCAAGTTCGTTTGTACTTTGGGAAACTGCAAAAGAATATTTTAACAAAAAAATAAAAAAAGACGGAGTAGAAAATGTCTACTTTCCATTATTTATACCTGAAAAACTTCTAAAAAAAGAAGCAAAACATATTGAGGGATTTTCTCCAGAAGTAGCATGGGTAACTCATACAGGGAAAACAAAACTAAATGAAAAATTAGCAATCAGGCCTACTTCTGAAACGTTAATGTATGATTCATATTCTAAATGGATAAGATCATGGAAAGATTTACCAATGAGATATAATCAATGGTGTTCAGTAGTAAGATGGGAATTCAAAAACCCAATTCCTTTTTTGAGAACAAGAGAATTTTTATGGCAAGAAGGACATACTGCATTTGCAACAAAGAAAGAAGCAGAAAGAGAAGCAAAAAAAATATTAAAATTCTACGCAGATTTATTTGAAAATTTATATGCAATTCCTGTTCTAAAAGGAAGAAAGTCGGATAAGGAAAAGTTTGCAGGAGCAGATTATTCTTTAAGCATAGAAACTATATTGCCAAACGGAAAAGCAATACAAGGAGCAACGTCTCACTTTCTAGGACAAAATTTCTCTAAACCTTTCAATATAAACTTCATAGATGAAAACGAGAAAAAACAATATGCTTGGCAAAACTCTTGGGGATTTTCAACAAGAAGCTTGGGAATAATGTTAGCAGTACACGGAGATGATAAGGGGTTAGTTCTTCCTCCAAAAATGACACAAACCCAGGCAATAATAGTTCCAATTTTATTTGAAAAAACAATTACAAAAGTCCTAGATAAGTCAAAAGAGATACAGAAAAAGATAGGATCTGCAATATCAAAAGTAGACTCAAGGACAGAATACACTCCAGGTTGGAAGTTCAACTATTGGGAAATGAAAGGAATTCCAATTAGAATAGAAATAGGTCCTAAAGATATACAAAAAAAACAAGTTGTAATGGTTAGGAGAGATACTGGAGAAAAATTAACAATTAAAGAAAAAGATGTAAGAAAAAAATTCAAAGAGATATTAAAAGATATTCAAGATAATTTATTCGAAAATGCAAAAAAATTCTTAGAGTCAAGGATAGTTAAAACAAATAACTTTAGTTCTCTAAAAAAAGCAACCAAGAACAGAAAAATAGCCTTTGCTCCTTGGTGCGGGGAAGTTAAGTGTGAAGAAGAAATAAAAGAAAAAACCTCAGGTGCAAAGTCTCTAAACATTCCTTTTAACCAAAAAGAACCAAACAAGAATTGCATAGGTTGCAAGAACAAGGCAAAATACTATGCATACTTCGCAAAGAGCTATTAAAAAGTTTTAAATAATATTTTCAATTGTAAAAATCAAGGGGGTAAATCTTAATGGCAAAAAAACTTGTTGGAAAAATAACACATTTCTTTGATAAAATTGGGGTTGCTGTGTTAGAGCTTGAAGGAAGTCTAAAAGTTGGAGACAAGATAACAATTGAAACTGCTGCAGGAGATGATTCATTTACTCAAGAAGTATCTTCAATGCAAGTAGAACACAAATCAGTAGATAAGGCAAAAGCTAAAGACAGCGTTGGACTCAAAGTCGATCAACCAGTGAAAGAGAATTCTAAAGTTTTCAAAGGAGAATAATCATATTATTCTCCTAAAGAATCTTATTATTTCAGCATACCATGGGACATTAGTTATGACTATACCTTTAGCTTCCTTCAGTGAAAATTCATTTCCATATTCGTCTTCATAAATTAAGGTCATATCAACTTCATCTAAGAAATACTTTCCCTTAGTTTTTATTGAGACTGGAAGAGATTTCTTGTTCTTATTTATACTAATTAGTTCTAAGTCATCCAATATAACTTTTAAATTTTTTATTTTTGCTTCGGAACCCAAAACAAAAGATATCTCAAACTCCTCATCATAATCTACACTGTCCTCAAAATCAAATTCAGTTATTTCTAAATCAGGCTCATCTAGAACTAAGATATTCATAAAAGAGTAGACCTCAATACTGCCCCTACTAGCAGAAACGACTAAACTTATTTCAGGAACTATGTTTTCAAACAATAAATCTTTTTTTTGAGCTATGTTTAAGTCAATAGTTTGGCAGTCTTCAGATAAACAAACCACTAAATCATCTATCAAAGTATTCCCAATATTCTGAATTTCACAACTTACGTCTACTTCCTCAAAATTGTAATAGTATGTCTTTGGAGTAGAACAATCTAAAGAAACTTCCTCGGAATAGGTTAATTCCTCCTCCTCCTCCAATTCTTCAACTAATTGTTCTGCCTGTGCCAAAGTATATACGCTGTTTCCAGCAGAAAATTGTAAAGTATCTGAATCAACAGATCCAAAGATATCTTTTGCTTCTATTGTAGAAGTATAAACATACCCTGGTTCAACATCTCCTGGAATTTTTACTATCCAAAAAGAAGTTTTATCTTGATTGGGCTTTAACAACAAAGGTCTCGGATTATCATTAATTTTCAATTGAGAAGGTGCTTTAGTAATTAGGATAGTATTTGTAACATATTTATCAAAAGAATTTTCAACTGTAACCTTAAATGGAACGTAACTTCCAGGACCAACATTATCTACTAAAACTTCAACATCAATGTCAAATATAGGTTCTAGTTTTTCTCCTTCAGAAACAACTTCTGCATCAATAGTTATTGGAAGAGTATCAACTTCTAAATTATTTGATAACCAATTATATCTTATCGCAGGATCTGAGCTATCAAGAGACTTAGATAATTCTACATGTCCTGGATTTAACCATCCATATTCACCAAATGTAACATCATAAGGAACCCAACCATATCCAGGGAAATAAACTTCTGCCCAACCATGGTTTCCAAATTCATAGCCTATATTAGTATATGCGGTTCCAGAAATAAATCTAGCGGGGATGCCCACAGATCTGGCAAATGAAATAAACAGAGAAGTCATCTCATCACATACTCCTTGCCTATTTTCTAAAACCCATGAAGACTCAAGAGCAGCTTTCGCAGTAAGAGTATTCAAATCATATTCAATATTATCTCTTGTCCAATCTGCAAGTTTAAATACAACGGTATATAGGTCTGTTTCACCAGCAATTATCTCTGCAGCTTGTTGAACTATGTCTTCTGTTATATCTATCTTTTCACCTTCTTGAAGATAAAACTCTTGTTCGGGATCTAAATCTGTAATTGGAAATGCAATATGGTCTAACTTATGAAGTATATTTTGTGTTTTGATTTGAGAAGAAACGCCCATATTTAGGTTTGAAGAATATTCATTCCAAGTATAAGTTAAAAAATTCCTTCCTTCAAAAGTATCTGCATTAGGATTTGAAGTTGGAACTAAAGAAATAATATTTTGTCTATCACTTTCCAAAGGAACCAATGTTAAATTAGCAGTCAAATAAGTTAACCCGCCTGATCCGGAAAGTTGAACTCCTGCTCCAAAATCATAATCAATAGTTAATTCAGAGTAGTCATTATAGTTCTCTACTTGGGCCACAGCAGTAGGAATCAATAATAAAAATAAGAATATTAATTTTTTAATGATATCACCTAGAAGATTTCTTCTTTATCAAACTTTTAAATCTTTCTAGGAATTCTGGAAAATCATCTATATTAACATTAGAACCACAGGCCAACTCATGGCCTCCTCCGTAACCATCTAATCCTAGAAGAGCTTCATCTAATATTTTTGGAAGTTTAATATCGCTACTTCTAACGCTCATCTTCATTCTTCCTTTATCTTCTCTAGTTACAATTAATGTCTTTCTAGTTCTATAACTTAGTTCAGTGGATAACTCACTAACAAAAGAATGTTTAGTTTCTGGATGATAAACAACCAAAACACCATCTTCTTCCTTTTCCTTCAAAGCTTTGTCTAAAACTTTAGTATATTCTTTTCTAAAGCTATCGACTTTTTTGTAAAGATATTTTCCTCTCGGAGTAGATTGTTCTAATATCTCAAAAGGACTTTCTATTTTGGAAAGAATGTTTATTGATCTATTAACTTCGGTAATGCTGCCTTTCAACAAAAATGATACTGTTCTTATCAATTCTCCAAGTCTTGACCCAAATAATATCTCTTCAGGTTTATCTGTTTTTTTCTTAGGTATCAATCCAGGATAAAGTGCATAAATTTTATCTATAAAATCAGGATAATACCAATCGGCAAAGCAACCCATTGCTGCAATCCAAGTATTTTGATCTTCGGCAATTTTGTAAGCATAGTAAGTAGTAGGATTATTATCTTTTGGAGGATTTATTCTTGGATTATAATAATGAACTCCTTTTCTTTTGAGAGGTTGATGATGATCTAACCATAAGATGGGAACATTTACTTTATCTATAAATTCCTGATCAACTATTGGCATGTCCAAAATGACTACTAAGTCTGGAGAATTCTCCTCAACTTTTCTCAAGAACTCTTCCCCCACAACAGGTTTTGCTTTAACCATTACCCCCTTACCTTTATTGATATATTTTTTTAGTAAAAGATAAGAAGAAGTTCCGTCTGGGTCATCATCGAAGAGAAAAAGAGGGTTTTCAGACTTCTTCAAATACTTTCTAAACTCTTCTATTTGTTTTTTTGTTAGCATAATAGAAAAGCTTATATGGCTCGTTTATATAGGTTTTGTAATATGATCGAGAAAGCAATAATTTATACTTCATTGTTAATTGCATTTGTAGCATTTATTTTACTTTATGAAAAAGGTTTTAGTCTTAAGAACAGTTTAACGATGTCTTTGTTTGCTCCATTAATAGGTGCATTGTTTATTGTAGCAGGAGTTTTTGCTGCAACATTAATTGGTGCCTTAGTTATATTTGGAACAATAATGTATGCATTAAATAGAAAAAAAGTAATGAAGTTCAGATCAAAAAACATGCAATTCAAGATTTACAGAATGTAACTATTTAGCTCTTCTTTTATTTGATTTCAAACTAGGCCTTATCTTTTCAGCACCTTTGCCTTTATTTCTTAGGCCTCTACTTTTTTTACCTGCAGAGGTTAGACCTCTAAAAGCTCTCCCAACATTAGCTTTATTAGAAACCCATTTTGTTCTTTCATCTTTTTTAATTCTAGGATGTTCTCTATCTACAAGTATAACTTCATACCACTTGTACTTTCCATCTTTGGCTACTTCATAAGAATTAAGAACTCCCATATTTTTATATTTTCTAGATATTCTTTCTTCAGCAATCCATTGATAACTCTTTCCAACAAT
>CAYFNK010000004.1:0-72583 GCA_964344555.1 Candidatus Woesearchaeota archaeon
ATATAAACTTAACGAAGAACATAGTAAAGTTTAAATATAATTCTTATTTAAACACTATATGAAAAGAGGTCTATTATTAATCAGTTTTTTATTTCTTTTACCTTTTGTTAGTGCAAGTTATGATGGAGGATTTAGTTTAGATAAGTCTTTTGTTCAATTGGGAGACCAATTTACTATAACTGGGAATAATATTCAATTTGAAGGTGCTAAATATAATGGTAATGCAATGATTATTCTTAATTCTGGAAATGAGTCTTATACTTTATTAACTGTGATAAATGAAGGTGAGTTTTCTTATATTGCTTCTTTCTGTGATTTACAAGAATGTGTTTTAGATAAGACTGAAGGTGAATTTAAAATTACAGTTGAGCTTCTTAGCCTTCAATTAGAAAGTTTACATCAATTTCAAGATGTTTTAAATCTAAACGTTGTAAATAAATTAGATATAGCTTTGAATTTAAAAGAAACACAATTATTTCCTGGAGACCCTATAGATCTGGAAGGTTCTGTTTTTAGATCAACCGACTCCATTCCAGTTACAAATATGGAGGTTAATATTTTTGTTGATGAGATTGATGCAAATTTAGTACTTAATACTGAGAATTTTGAATATGAAACTGCATTATCTAATAAAATAGCTTCTAACTACCATGATTTGATAGTTACTGCCGAAGATGCCTATGGTAATGTTGGAAACAATAGTATTAGCTTTTACATAACTCCCGTCCCTCAATGGATGGAAATTAAAACAAATAATGGAACCGAGTTTATGCCTGCCGAAGATGTAATTTTTACTATTGATGTATTTGATCAGGCCGGTACAAAAATGCCAAAGGATGTTGAGTTTAAGATTATAAATCCAAATGGAAAAAAAGTTTTAAAAGATAATTTAATAGGTGGCCAAGAGTTTATTTATTCCTTAGAGGAGTATGAACTTCCAGGTGAGTGGATCATTGAAGGTGAATCTGAAGATCTTGAAGCTGAATTATTCTTTTACGTTCCAGAAATAAAAGAATTGGATGTTTCTATTGAAGATTATAACTTGATTATAAAAAATATAGGTAATGTTTATTATGATGATAATTTTGTTATGACTTCTCAAGATGGAGGAGATAAAAGAACTGTTTCTAGAAGAACAAATCTTGCCCCTGGAGAAGAAATGATTCTTGAAATGTATACTATCTTTAATACAGGTAGGCAAACTTTATATATATCTAACACAGGAGATGAAATTGAGGTTTTAATTGAAGATCCTAGATCTCTTTTTAGTAAGGTTGGAGGATTCTTTTCAGAATTAACTGGTCAGGCAATTATGAGTTCTGGTAGTAGGACTTCCAATGTTCCAACTATTGTAATGATTGCATTGTTTGTTGTTGGTCTGATAGTGTTCAGTTACAGGATGAAACATGAGAGAACATCTAGTACTAAAAAAAGAAAGTTTAAGTTTCCAAATTTTAAGAGAAAAAAATCTAAAGATGATGTTGATGATTTGAAAGATAGAATATTAAGAGATATTGAAAACTCTAAAGAGAAAAAAGAAGAAGTTAAGAAAGAGTCCTCTCCAGTCATGCCATCTATTTTTGATAAGGATTTTAGTAAGGTGAAAGAGCCAAAAAGTAAACCTTCTAGGGTTGAGTTTGATAAACCTTTTGGGAGTAAAGAATGAATAGTGTAAATTTACTTACTGCAATATTAACTAGCTTTGCTTCACTTATACATTTGTATAGAGTAGTTACCCAAAGTTCATTAGTTCTGGGTGCTTGGAATGTTCCGATGTGGTTAAGTTGGTTTTTATTTATTGCTGCTGGATTTTTAGCAGTGCACTTTTGGAAAAATGTCAATGAATGAATTAAACTTTTATCAACTTTTAAGTATTGATGGAGTAAAAGAAGGCGGTAATGAGAACTTAGAAGGAGTTCAGGAAGATAAAGCTGTTAAGAGATTCTATAAGAAGTGGTGGTTCTGGTTACTTATTGTTTTGGTAATCGGTTTTATTGTTTTTAACTATCTGTGAATTTAGTATTTTTTAGTTTCTCTAGTTCTTCTTTTGAAACGATATTATCTTGATTAGTGTCTGCATCTCTTCCTATTTGTTTTAGAAAGTCTTCAATATATTGAGTATAGTGTTCTAAATGGTGTTTTTTCTTATGTTCTGGCCAAAATTCTTCAAAACCTATATATTTCATAAAAAGGTCTTCTATTATCGGGACGTATGAAGTTTTTGTCCATTTGTCCCCCATAAATGGGACTACAAAATCATAATTTTCATAATCATTTGGACCTAATTCTCTTTCTGCAAGTATTTCTTGATCTTTAATATTGTACCACTTTTTTAGTAAAGAATTATTATATTTTGGTTTGTAATCTTTTTCTAATTGTTCTGCTGAAGAGTAAACAAATTCTTTTGTATTTTGCAATCTTTTTAGTATATCTTCTTTTTCACAACCTGTTAATACAAGTGTTGAGAGAACAATTGGATATATTTTTTTAATCATTCTACCTCTGGATAAAGAGTACGTGTAATGTCTATTACCATTTTTGTTGCTTCGTACTTATCTTTATTTCCTTCTTCTTCGTATTCTTTTAATTTTGTCTCTAGTAAGTTTCTAAGTTTCAACATCTTAACTCTTGGAGACATATTTTCAAATTCAGTTCTTATTAGATCATCAACTTTGTCCTCTGAATATCCTGCAAGTGTTAAGCTTCTTGATGTAACTTTTTTGTATTCTTCTGAACTGCATTTTTCTAGAATTGTGTTATCTATTTCTTTTTCGTAATTTCCTTGAATTTCTGAGGCATCTTTAATCTCCTTTTTTATTGGATCGTCATAAGGTTTAGATTCTAAATATTCTGGTTCAATTTTATCTTCAATATTGTCGCTTTCAAAATCAGAAGTTTCAAAACTAGTTGATATGATGTAACCTTCTTCTATCTTGTCTTCATATCTATGACGTAAAAACTTAGGAACTTCTTTTTTCCTTAAATCCTTTAAATATATTTTTTTTATTGCCATCTTAAAATAATTTGAAGTAATATCCTGAGTTTTTTCCTACCCCAGTTTCTCCATTTTTGTTTATGTCCTTTAGATAAACTTTTCCTGATCTTTTTGGATTATTGTTTAATGAACGATTAAGGTTGAAAGTTTCATTTATTAGAGAATCAACCACTTTTTTATGTGGCAAACTCGCTATGTGTGAAAATTTATATCTTGCATCTTTTAATTCTTCAATTATACAATCTTCGTAGAAATCTTTTTCGTATGCTATTTTTGGAAATTTGATTCTTGAAATTGGGGCTTCGTAAAAATTGTTGAAAACTTCTGAAACTGTGTTAAGATTTGAAGGTTTAGTGTGGCTATCTATGATTGATAAGCTGCCCATTGCAGATAATAATAATCCGGTTAATTTTAGTGATTTCATGAGTGTTGAGAAAGTAAAATTTGATTTATAAGTCTTTTTATTTATCACTACTTAATAATGGTTATTATCTAATTCATTTAGGTAATTTTTTATAGTTAAGGTTATTCTACTAAAACAATGATAGAAAATAATAAATATAATCTTGATAAGATAATTAAAAAAACTGATTCTATTAATTCATTGGATTTGTACTTAAAAAATTCTCCAGAATTAAGAAGTTCCTTAAAACAATTTGTTATAAAATATTCAAATGATATGAAATTGGGTAGCGAGATAAGAAAATTATATTATGAGGTTAGCGATAATAAAAATTAATTATTGTTTGTAAAATATAAAATCTTTCTCTTCTTCAAATTTTTTGAAATCTTTTAGTTCTTTTTCTATTATTTTGAAGTTTTTTGCTCTTTTGAAAACTGAAATTGCTATTTTGTTTTTTGCTACTCTTTTCATTTCACTTATTCCTTTTATTGGATCTTTGAAATTATGGATTGCACTTATTGAGATAACTGTATCAAAAGAATTATCTTTGAAGGGTAAACTTTCTCCGCTTCCTTGAATTACATTTGCCTTTGATTGTTCTAACATTTCTTTGCTTGGATCTATCCCTGTGTAATCTTTGAATAAATTTGAATAGAAAGCAGTTCCGCAGCCAACGTCTAGAACTTTTTCATTTTTTATGTTTAGTAGTTTTATAATTAATTTTACTTTGTTTAATTGTTCTTCTTTATGTAATTCGTTGTAACTTTTAGCTATTGTTTTGTAGTCCATATTTTTTTCTTATTGGTAAATTATTTAAATAGTTCTTTGTTTAAAATTTTTTAAGCGTCAGTAGGATAGTGGTAGTCCTCAACGTTGCCAATAAATTATTTTGAAGCAAAAACGTTGGAGCCCGGGTTCAATCCCCGGCTGACGCATTGTTTTCTTTTATTTGAAAAACCTATTTTTTTATTATATTTTTGAAATTCTCTTCTTGGAATATATAATTCATATTGGTCTTTCCAATTTTCTTTTGTTTTCCTGAAATACGTTTTACTGTTTATTTTAAATTTATTTTTTAATATCTCTGAAATTTGATCTATTAATTTTTTAGAAGTAAGGCATAGAACAAGTCTGCCATCTTTTTTATGGTGTCCATCTGTGTCAAATAAACCTCTTACAAATGATGCTAAGAATTTATCTGAATGATTTATTGAAATTAGATGAATGTTATGAGTTTTAATAGGAAATATGTTTAGATATTCTTTAATCATTAAGTAAATATCTTTTGAATAAACTTTCAGAGTTAATGAATTGTTACGAATGTATTTCATTGGTTTTTTGTTGAATTTATTTTTCAATAATAGTGAAATATATTCTGCGTATTCTTTGTCGTCTATTGCATGAAGATGTATGGATATTCTATAATGATATCTTTTTTTATCAAAAAAAATCCCCCATCTCCCGAAAATACTCCCAAAAATTCTCCAAGTATGCTATCTTCTTTTGGAATTACTGTCTTTTTATATTTTGGTCCCTTTATCTTTTTATAGTGGTGATGTACTGTGGATTTTGAAACGTTGAGTTTTTTTGAAATTTTTGGAATTGAATTATTATTTTTGATTAATCTAACTATTTCTTCCATATAGTATATTTAGTAAATTGATTTATAATAGTCTCTTCGGTCTTTGACAAGATGTCAAGAAACCTGTTCGCGCATTCTGTAATTTTTAATGTTGTAGCGAAATACTTAAATATATATAAAAGAAAGAACTTTACATGGTTAAATGGTCACCAATTTTACATAGGATTGCTTATGTCTCTGGAATATTTGGAGTTTTGATGTTGATTGGAGCATGGGCTGCTACATCTCAGGGAAGTTTTTTAGGAATGAGTGAAGAACATCTTTTTAATGATGCGAAGAGTTTATTACTTGTTTCAATTGCTTTTGGGATAGGTACATTAATACATCACAATGAGGAAAAATAATTTTTAGTTTACTTTACTAAAACTCAAGCCGTCTTTTATATCGATTATTTTTGTTTTTAATTTTGGATGATTTAGAATTCTTTCCTTAAAATCTTTACAACCTTCAAAACTAATATTATCTGCTATTATGTATTTTCCTAGCCTTATGCAATCCTCTAAAATTTCTATATATTTTTTCTTTGCAAAATCTATAAAGATTAAATCAAAGTTTTCATCTAATCTTTTTATTTCTTCTACTCCGTCTCCAGGTATTATTTTTGCATTAATATTGAATTTCTCAAAATTGGATTTTGCTTCTTCCGCTATTTTTGAATCTAATTCTATTGTAGTAAGCTCTGCTCCTTCTGAACCAAGAATTATTCCACTGTAACCATTTGCTGTTCCAAGTTCTAAAATTTTCTTTGGTTTCAATTCTAAAATTTTATTATAAAGCCAAGTTCCCTTTTCTGAACCTATAATTGGGATTCCTCTAGAAATACTCTCTTTTTCTAATTCTTTTAACTTAGAAATAATCATTCTATATTATACTTAGTCTTCTGAGAGCAAATCCTAACCATAAAACAAGAACTAGATATAATGCACTCCAGCCTTTTGATGCAGGAAATATATTAGAAGTTTTTTTGTACTTTTTTTTGTACCATTTAGAAAAGAACCAAGTCATAAGATTTGCCCCTAAACTATCTATGAGAATAATGTACCATAGAATTGCTTCAATGTTCCATGTCATATTTACTTTTTATTTTTAGAATATAAAAAGTTTTGTATTGGAAAGTAGAATCCAATTAGAGAACCAATCAGTGGAAATGCTAGTTGAATGAATCCTATTGCCGGAGTGATTAATATTAGTATAACTCCTAATCCAGAACCTATTGCAGTTCCTATAAATTTAGAAAAATATTCTTTTTTGTTGAATTCTTTTGTTAGTTTAGCCGATAATGCTCCAACGCCCCATACTCCTAATGTAAGCCAAAATGGCCAAATAATAAGTTCCCAGCCGTTACCTATTCCTAAAGCGTAAGTTCCTGAGAATGCTAGAATATGTCCAACTATTGATTGTATTGGTATTGTAATTATTGTTTGAAGTATTCTCATTTCTTTACTATTTGAAATTTTTTATTTTTTTTAACTTTTTTTAATTCAAAAGATTTAATTCCATTTTCTGCAGCATATTTGTTTGCAGCTTCTTCAGTTTTGAAAGTTTTTGCACCTTTTTTCTTATGAAGATTTGGAAGTTTTTTACCATAAGTTCCGTGAGTAGATAAACCAAATTTCTTTTTTGCTCTTGTATGTATTTTTACCATGTTTTTGTTTATTTGTTAGTAATATAAAAAATTAACTAAATTCATTTATGATATTTTATAAAATTTATACTTAACTTAATTTTTTATTTTTTCTTTGTTGTTGATGATACAAATTTTCTTGAATCTTGGAGACTTCTCTTAGTGGTTTGTAAATCATAGGAAAAACTTCGAAATTATTTCTATAATGATTCATTAATTCTTCTTTAATTTCTTTATCATTGGTGTATCCATATGGTGTATTGGCCAAGGTAGATCTAACTGGAGTTTCATAAAAAGTTTTGCCTTCTTCAAGAGTATATACTCTAATTTTTGTAAATGGGATCTTTATTGATTTATTATTTTCTTTTATTCTTAGAATAATAAATTCATCTTTACTGGGGTCATCATGAACACTCAGATTTCTTCCTTTTTTATTTAAATTGTTTACAATATCCTCTAAAACTTGGATATGCTTTTTGTCTTTCATTTTTTATAATATTTATATAAGCCTCAGGAGAGATTCGAACTCTCAACCTGCTGCTATCTTTGGATTAACCCATACAAGGCAGCTGCTCTACCGTTGAGCCACTGAGGCAATAATCTTTTCAGTTCAAAGTTTATTTAAAAAGATTTCTAATAGATTAAGGATATTCTTATAAAGAAGTTAAGTAAAATTTAGTTATGGAAAGAAGAGGAATATCTCCGTTGATAGCAACTATATTATTAGTTGGAATAACAATTATTGTTTCTGTTATTGTTTTTACTTTTGTTAGAACTATCGCTGAAGAGAAAGTAAGTGAAACCGAAGCTCATACAAATATTGCTTTAGCTTGTTCTCAAAATGTTAAATTAGAATATGATGATCCTTTTCCTTGTGGGATTAATAATTCTTTGAATATTTCTGTTTGGAATAAAGGACCTCTCGATATTATTGATTTAAAAATACAAGTTTTAGGTGGAAGTAATTCTTATTTGCATCCTATTGATGGTTTAGAATCCTATTATAAGGATCTTTATAATCTGAATATTGGTTTTGGTGTTGAATATATTGATAAAATAAATTTGATACCAACTATAGAAATTAATGAAGTAAATGGCTCTTGTAGTCCTACTGTGATTGAAATTAGTTCTATTTCGGAATGCTAGGGAAGTATGCAAACTGAGTGAAGTTTAGAAGTTTTTATAAAGTAATTAATATTTAATTAAAACAATGGATTTCAAAAAAAGAGGTTTGTTTATTTTTGTAATTTTGTCTGTTTTATTTATTTCTAGTTGTGAAGATTTACAACTTTCTCCTGAAGAAGCAGAAAAACTTGAAAAGGCTTTAAGAAGTGAAAGGACTATTTGTACTGAAGAAGTTCTAGAATATTGTAGTGATTGTGGAGAATTTAGCAATCTTGTTGAAATAACTTGTTGGGAAGAAGACGTAGGTTGTTCTTCTCACTCTGAATGTGGTCAAGGAGAATATTGTCATAGTACGGGAGAATGTGTAACTTATAGCGATAATTATTGTATCAACAATGATTGTTTCTTGGGAGATGGCGACTGTGATCCTAATCAGTGTAATACTGGAGTATGTAGTCAAACTTTAGATAATTGTAATTTTGGTAATGGTATAACTAATGATGCCGATTGTTGTGTAAGTTGTTTGCCAACTGGTAATGAGTGTAATAGTGATTCAGAGTGTTGTAATAATAATTGTAATAATAATGGATTTTGTGCTGTAGGCGGAGGGGGAGGAGGAGAGCCAGACATTCCTGTTTCAGAACTTTTACATTCTCCAAGGGTTAGAGATGGACCTAGAGATACAGTTGTTATAGAAAAAGAATTGTTCCAAAAGTTGGAGAGAAATTATAGAGATCTTGGTCTTTTAACTCCAGTTGATAGGAGAAGAGTTAGAACTACAACAGAATGTAGATATAATCCTTTATGTAGAGATAGTTGTAGTGATGGTTTGGCAGGAGGAAGAAGTAATCTTATAGATGGCGATTCTCCTGAGTGCCAGAGTAGAGTTGAGAGACAGATCAGTATTTGTAAACATATCTTTAATAGTGAAGGACATCCATTATATTCTGGTGCCCAAGGTTATGGTAGATGTTCTGGAGAGCAAGGACATACTGGAAATATTCAAAACCCCCAAGTTGTAGATGATGAAGGTTACGGATATCAAACTCTTTATTATGTTGAAGTAACTAGTTATTATGATAGTACATGTAGTAATTTTTTGAATTCTAATGCACCTTGTGGTAGTCAAACTTGTTATTTAGCTAAAGATTCCTATATTTATAATTTAACTTATGATGGGAGCGCAGGTTTTAATAATGTTATAGGGGATTGTAATAATATTGTTTACAAAGGAGATCTTTATTGTCAAGGTTTTGCTGATGGATTAAACTATGTAGAGTGTGATCCTGCAGTTGATGATGATTGTGTTGCAGGAGACTATACTCCTTATTATGGTGCTGATTCTATCTCAGGATATTGGACTCCTGCTGATCCTTTAGATGGGTGGACTTTTGAGGAAGTTGAAACTTATTATAATACCGTTTTCCCAGTTCTTAATGAGAATGGGGAAGATGTAGGAAGTCATTATGATTGTGGGTTAGGTCCTCTTTCTTGTAATTATTCTATTCCTGAGTCTCAAACAGTAACTTGTGAACTTGGAGATATATTGGGAGGAGAGCCTATATACTGGTTGAATTCTACTTTAGATGGATCTACTCCTGGATGTAGTTATGGGAATCGTACTAGGGAATGTGCATCTGATTTCTTGTATCATGATACTTGGAGCGAGTGTACAGGTAATGCCCCTTTAAGTGAATATTGTAATGATGGAATAGATAACGATTGTGATGGTTATGCAGATGATCAAGATACTTCATTTAATAGTGATTATTATGAAAGTAATGATTTTACTGCTGATTGTGGGGCGTGTGTTAATGAAAGTATAGATGAACAATCTTGTGGCCCTGGTGTGAATTATGAAGGGGTTGGTCTTTGTAATTCTGGTGTTGAAACACGAACTTGTGGATATGATTGGGGAAATGATTTGTGGGTTTATGGAGAGTGGGAAGGATGTAATGCAACTTTTCCAGTATCTGAATCTGGTGAAAGATGTAATGACGGAGATGATAATGATTGTGATGGTGAGGTTGATTCTTATGATAGTGATTGTGGAATTTGTTTAGATGGAGAAGAAGAAAGTGGTACTTGTGGTGAGACTGATGAGGGATTATGTGAGTATGGTACTCATAAAAGGTCTTGCGAATTTTTTTCTGATATAGGCAATTGGAGTTGGGGAGAATGGTATAATCCAGATACAGGTGTTGTTGATGATTTTAATACTGCAGATGTAGATGAGAGCTGTGGAGGAGATTATGTTGCTCCAGAGCCAGAAGCTGCAGATCCAGGATATAATGCTCCTTGTAATGATGAAGATGATAATGACTGTGATGGTCTTGCTGATTCGACAGACGATGAATGTCAAAATCCTTTACTTACATGTACAGAAGGTGCACAGGAAAGCCAATATTGTGAATATCCAGAAGGGCTTGGAGAGTGTTCTACTGGAGGTCAATTCACTGCAAACTGTATTTTTGATTTAAGTGAAGGTTGGTGGGAATATGAAGAATGGACCTTTGATGGAGATTCAGATGGTTCAGAGTGTTCTGGGGCTACATGGTCGGAAGAAGAGATATGTTTTAACGGATTAGATGATGATTGTGATGGCGATACTGATGAGGGATGTTCTTCTGAAGATTTTGTTTCTTATTATGTTAAAAATCATTATTTCATAAGCGGTGCTCCTCCTTTGACAAATAATGTTAGAAATGGTATAGAGAATTCCCTGGAAGTAGGTGGAGATGGAGCTGCTCAAATTGTTTATTGGGACGAAGTTTCAGAATCTGGTCAACATTTGGCTCATGCTAAGTATGTTGGAGTGGGTGGAAATTGTGGATATGAAGGTTCTCCAAGTAATCCTCAAGTTGTAAATAATCTTTATTGTGAATTTATAGATGTTGGAGATGGTGGAGCAGTTCTTATTGAACAAGAAAATGATTTAGTTTTAGATGATAATAATAATGCGCATGTAGTTTATATGAAAACTGATTGGAATAACCATCCTTTCTTTAGCTTAAATTATGCTGAATATGTTGGAACTGGAGGAAATTGTGGATATGATTCTAATTTATCCAATTTAGCGCATACTCCTACAGAAAGTATTAATCAGAAATGGAATTGTAATTCTTTGGTTGAGGGAGATATGATGTATAGTCCTAATTTAATGATTGTAAGTGGTACTCCTTATTTTACTTACCTTATTGGAACTAATTTAGAAGTTGGTAACTTTGTTTCAGAAAGTTATAGTTCTCTTGGCTCTTATGATTTAGGTCACGATACTTCTTTTGGCAATTTGGCTAGCCATTATGAAGGAGAAATTTTATACAACTTAATTTTAACTAACAATTTCAAAATAATTTATGTTGAATATGATATTTCTTCAGGAACGTTTACTAGTATAACTGTAAGTGAACAAATAAATCCTGCCGGAGTTATAGGTTTAACTGAAATAGATTTGAATGTAGATTCAAGTGGTACTGTCCATATAGTTTATCCTTCTGATTATTCTGAAGAGATAGAGGGAGAAACATTAGAAAAAATGAAGTTAGTGCATAAGATTAAATCTGGATCTTCTTTTGTAGATTATTCTCCTACATCTAGTGTGTTTGATATGGATTCAGGTTTTGATGCTCAGATTGAATTTACTTTGGATAATCTTCCAGTTATAGCTTATGAAACTGGGTTGTATAATCCAATAGACCCTGATGCACCGGTTTATTCAAGACTACAATCTGATGAAATAAATTGGGAACATAGTTCAATAGAAGATAGTGGAGTTAAGTCAGGACATTATATTGAAATAGATTTGGATAGCCAGAATAAAATACATTCTGCCTTTGTAAGGGTGAGAAGCTCCCAAGATTCTGAGTATTTAGACTTCCTTACTTATTCAGTGATGATCCCTACGGCATAATTTAGTAATTTTCATGGTTAATAATAAAAGTTTAAAGTTTTTAGTATTGTTTTTATTAGTTATTTTTATTTCTTCTTGTGTTCAAGAAGATAGCCCTAGAGCACCAATAAATGTAGATAATCGTCAATGGATTGATGATGGTTGTCGTTATGGTGATTGGGAAGACCCTGAAGATTATTGTAAGCCTGGGGAGATGTTTCAGATTTTGGTAGAGGATGAAGGTTGTTCTTCTCACTCTGAATGTGGTCAAGGAGAATATTGTCATAGTACTGGAGAATGTGTAACTTATAGCGATGATTATTGTATCAATAATGATTGTTTCTTGGGAGATGGCGACTGTGATCCTAATCAGTGTAATACTGGAGTATGTAGTCAAACTTTAGATAATTGTAATTTTGGTAATGGTATAACTAATGATGCCGATTGTTGTGTAAGTTGTTTGCCAACTGGTAATGAGTGTAATAGTGATTCAGAGTGTTGTAATAATAATTGTAATAATAATGGATTTTGTGCTGTAGGCGGAGGGGGAGGAGGAGAGCCAGACATTCCTGTTTCAGAACTTTTACATTCTCCTGGTGTTGGAAGAAATACAAAAAACGATATGAATAATAGAGATTTTAATTGGTTTTTGAAAAAAATTAGATTACGAGAAAAAGAAAGTATTTTTAGTTATAGGGAAGACAATATGCAGTGTATTCCGCATCCTGCTTGTTCAACTTGTGTAGATTTGCATGCCAATAATTATGATGAAAATATTGATTTATTGTCTTATGGTTGCGATTATTATGCAGATGAAAGAGATTTGTCCATTAGAACAGATTCATTTTGTAAACGAACATTCCACTTCTCTACAGGTCCATTTTTCCTTTCTGAAGGAAATGGAGCATGCGAAAGCGAGCAACATCCTGGAGAAGGATGTTCTGCAGTAGGAGAAGGATATGCAGTAAGTAATGTGGCATATACAAGACAATTTGATGGATCGGATTGGATTTCTAATGAAAATCTTTGTATAAGTGAAGGTGATAATTGTTGCATACTTCCTGGAACAGATGCTTATAATCCATTTGGCATACTTAGTCTTGATGATGCTTCTGATCCAAATGCTTATTTGGAAGGATGGGCCTGTTGCGAATTGAATGAGGATTTATCAAATGATCCAAATTGGGGAAGTAATAGCCTAAGTTTCTTTAGATACTGCGGAGATAATTTGTGTCAAGGATGGTTAGATTCTCAGAATCCTTCTCAAGTGTGTAGGGGACCAAATAATGATTTCCCAAGTAGTTATCCTGGTAGTGTTGATTGTATTCCTGATCCTGATTGGGAGAATGAGTATAGGGAAACATATGAGTCTTGTGTTTATAATACAAATGAACAAGAATTTAGAGATTGTGCTGATTGTGTGTGGGTTGATGAAAATGGAGATCATAACTATGACTGTGATCCGGTGACAGAAACTATATATTTTGATTGTAGAACCGATACTTCTTGTGATTCGGGAGAGCAAGAGATATCTGGATTTTATTTAAGTAATCCGACTAATGGTCACGTGAGTACTAGTTATTCTAGTGATTATGACTGGAGAATATGTTGTAATCCTGAACAGTTTACTGTTTCTACAGAAAGTGAAACTCAATTTTTGAGTTTGTCCTCAAATGATAATGCTCATGTTGCGCAGCCTGATACTTCTGGATATACAAATTATGGAATAAGCGATCTTAGTAGTTGTAATATTGTAAGTGGAGGTTGTTCCGAAGAACAATTTTGTGTTTTGTCTATGAGTTCATTGAATAATGCACACGCTGCATCATGCAATCAAGAAAATTATCCTTACAAGGTATGCTGTAGTTAGAAAACTATTTAAATAAAATAAAATAAAATGAAGTATATGAAAAAAAGAGGTATATCTCCATTAATAGCAACTATTCTTTTAGTAGGATTAGTTATAGTTATTGCTTTAATTGTTTTTAACTGGATTACTTTTCTTGCACAGTATAAATTAGATGAAACTGGAGAGACTATTGATATTTATTCTTCTAGCTTAGACTTTGATTTTGAATGTACAAATGATGTTGATAATGGAAAGTTTAAGGTTTTGTTCCATAATGAATATGACGGACCAATAACATCTTTTGTTATTGTTTTTGATGATGGAAGTATACGGGAAGTGGGAAAAGATGAGGTTTATCTAAATTCTTTTGAATCTAAACTTGAAATATATGGGGGAGATGATTATTTGAGTACCAATAATTTAAGAGTTATTCCTCAAATCCAAATCGGTGATGAGTTGAAGACTTTGAATTATAAAGAAGTAACCAAAAGTTGCGAAGGGGAAATTATTGATGAAGGAGATAACGGAGAAAGTCATACTACCCCAATTACTAGTTGTGAAGTTATTGATTTTCCTGGAAACTATGAAATAACAGTTGATCTTGAGATAGAAAATCAGAAAGATTGCATTGTAATAGACTCTGATGATGTTACACTTACTTGTTCTGAAGGACGTAATATAAGTGCTGAAACATTGGGGGGACAATCTCAAGAGTTTAGGGCATCTGGTATAAAAGTAGAAAATTCAGATAATGTTATATTGGATTTAGGAGATTGTATAATTTCGAATTTTTATTATGGTCTTTGGATTGTTGATTCCGAAGGAACCCAAATTAATGAAGGAGTAATTGGAAATACTGCTCAACATGGACTAATTATTGGAAATTATGAATTTGGACCTGATAGAGGCAGCCCTAATACTATCATTAACGGATTATCTAGAACAGAAACTATGAATCTTCAATCTGGCTTAAATATTATAAGTGTAGAAATTGGATCTCTTAATACTGAAGTAAACGATTTAGATCTTTGTGGATTTGTTTTGTATTGCTCTCAAGTTGAAGGAGCAGAAGGAACTCTGAGTGTATCAGGTTCAAATAATACTCTTGCATATGTTGAAGAGAATTCAGATTATGAAGACTGTGAGGATGTCAATTTAACTGAAGAATGTTCGCTTGGAGGGTGTTTGACATGCTAACTTATTTAAATAATTCTTTATCCTTTTAATTATGAAAAATATTCCTGAGTTTAAAGAAAAATTTATTGAAAGATATTCTAAACTAACAAACTTCAAAAAATTTAAAGAATATTCTCTAAAAAAACAAGATAAATCTATTCGTGTAAACACATTAAAAATAAAATCCTTAAAATTAAAAGATTTCAAATTAAAACAAATTCCTTGGCATAAAGATGGTTTTTTCATCTCTGGAAAGAGAACAGACTTAGGAAACTTACCAGAACATGGCCTAGGTTATTTTTATATCCAAGAAGCTTCATCAATGATTCCACCTTTAGTTTTAAACCCAAAAGAAAATGATTTTGTTTTAGATATGGCTGCAGCACCTGGTTCAAAAACAACCCAAATGGCAGCAATGATGAGAAATAAAGGCTTAATATTAGCTAATGATGTAGATCACAAAAGAATAATATCTCTAAACTCAAACTTACAAAGATGTGGAGTTACAAATACAGTTACTACAATTCTAGAAGGAAGATTTTTCAAGAATTATCAATTTGATAAAATATTATTAGATGCTCCTTGTTCTGGAACGGGAACATTAAGAAAGTCACCAAATACAATTCAGGATTGGAGTCAAAATATTATTAATAGATTGTGCGGAATACAGAGACAATTAATAAGAACTGCTTTTGAAAATTTAAAAGAAGGAGGAACTCTAGTTTATTCCACTTGTACCTTAGAACCTCAAGAAGATGAGGGTATAGTTTCTTATTTATTAGATCAATACGATAATGCTAAATTAGAAAAAATAAATATAAAGAATATAAAATCAAGTAGTCCTGTTCTAGAGTTTGAAGGAAATAAATATAGCAAAGAAGTAAAAAATTGCTTAAGAATTTGGCCACAGGATAATGATACTGATGGTTTTTTTGTTGCTAAAATAAAAAAAATCTAATGTCCGTTTTCTAAATTATAAATATCTGTTTCTGAGTCAATATCTTCTTCTATTTCTTTTGAATATATTTCTATTAATTTAAAATTAGTATCAAATATCTTAGATAGTTTCGATTCAACATCATCTATTGAAAGATTTTTCTTTCTGTACTTTTTAACTTCTGGACTAATATATTTGTAAAGGGTCCATATGTTTTTTGGAATTAATAATTTTCTAGAGTTGTAAGCTATGTCTATAAATTCCTTTTTACCTATTTCATTTGGATTTGCATAAATCATATTTCCTATTCTAAATCCTCTTCTTCCATGTTTGTCATAAATCTTATCTGGTTCATGTTTGTCATCTATCAATTTTAATGGAGGTCTTTTCTTGTTAGTAATTCCAGTTTCCCATCCTATAATTGGAAAGTATGCATCATATTCCCCATCACATCTTTTCAAAAAATCTCTTATAGAGAAAGGAGTAATCTTAGGAATATCTGATGCTAAAAATAATGAATGTTTTCTAGCGTTACTTGCTTCATAACCAATTAATGCGTTTTCTAAGATGCTTCCTTCTTGTTGTACAGTATTAATTTGTTTGGAATATTTCTTTTTTTCTAGAAATCTATCTAGTCTATCTTTTTCCCCAACTATAGTTATATCGTCTATGATTGGACTTTGTTCTAGTGCAGATAAAACATAATATATTAATGGTTGTTTTTTTGAACCTCTTTTTAGTCTTACTTTCTTTAATGGTTTGTATCCCTTGCCTAGAAGATATTTATCTTTGTAATATTTATCAGTTAGTTTCTTTTCTAAATCACTTAGATTCTTCTTAATCTTTCCTCCAGCCATAACTATTACTTTTACCATTATAATTCTTATTTTTGGACAAATATTTGCTTTAAATATATTTCTTTTTAAGTGCATTGTTGCGTTATCGGGACTTATAACCCTTAAATCTCTCAACCCCAAAATCTTTCAGTTATAACTATAAAATAGTAAAACTTAAAAACAACTTAGATCTAATAAAGTTATAAAAATAACCTCAGAAAAAGAAAGAAAAAGGCATTACTCTAAGGTATATGAAGGAATAAGATTTATTGATTGGAATAAATTCTTTGATGCTACACATAGCTTGGAGGAAATAGTCTTAGAATGCTTTCCAGAAGATAAACCATTTATGAAGCTAGTTGGTTCTTCATCTACTGGAACGATGAGAAAAGGCCATGAAGATTTAGATTATGCAGTTGCTTTTCAAAATCGCCTTGACAACAACGAATTTTTAGATAAAATAAAAGATATAAATTTGAATATCACTAAGATTAAACAAAATAAACATTATGGATATATTAAAATCAGTGGTGAATTCTCAGGAATGAAATTCGTTCTTGTTCCAATGATTCATCCAAACGGAAAAATTGAGACTTACGAACATGACGCATTTTATCATTCTGAATTGATCAATAAACTAAAAAGAGAAGATCATCCTTTTAATTCGATCTTAGCAAAAGAATTTTTCTCTCAGCTAGGCGTATACAAGGAGGTCAAGGGCATTTCCATTGAATTGTTAATTTTAAAATACAGAGATTTTGATGAAATGTTAAAGGCATTTGTAGAAAATGATTCTTTAAGAGTTAACTTTAGCCAAAATAATTTACGTTATTCTACAAGCCCACTTGTAGTAGATTATCCTTATTTTGGGGGTCGTTCGTTTACCGAAAAAGTCAATCGTGAGACCTATTCACGTATTCAGGAATCTGCGATTAAAGTTTTAAACGACCCAAAATATTTAATTGGGAGCAAAAATGACAAATGAAAGGATAATCCTTATTGATTTTTGGGGTACTATCGTTGAAAGTGAAAAAAGAAATAAATTGTGGGGTCTAGTTTTAAAAGATTTTGAGAATCTAATCCTAGACAAGAAAGATATATTTGGTTATTGGAAAGAAAGATGGTTTAAGTCTGATATAAATAAAGGAGAATTCATTCAAGAATTAATCAAAAGGTTTGAATTAGGGAGTAAAACAACATCTCATATAGAGGATATTTTAAATTATAAAAACTTCACTCCAATAAATGGAAGAATAGATTCTTTATCAAAGTTAATGAGAGAAGGTTATGAAATTCACTTAGTGTCTGACTGCGGATATGATACAAAAGAATTTGTTGAAAATTCTGCCTTAAACAATATTTTATCTAAACGATTTTATTCTTTTGTGTACAAAACAACAAAAGAAGAAAATTTGTATGGGTTAGTCGCGGAAGAAATAGGAACTAGTTGTATAATGATAGGGGACGATTATAAGAGAGACTATAAGATTCCTAAGGAATATGGATTTTCCTCTGCACTTATAAGAAAAATAGATATTTTAGAGGATATAATATGCAAGAGTTAGAATACCTATTAGAAAAAGTTGAAAGAGAAAAATTAATGAAAATCTCTCATAGAGATAATTTTACTGATATTTATGAAGAGTACGCTAATATATTCTTAAATAAAAGCAGTCTTAAAAAGGATGTGTTAAATCGAAAATTGATTGAACCCCTAGATAAAGGTATCTTTTTAGTGGAACATGATGATATGAAGCTTTATGATGGAATGTTGTGGATGTCTAGAGAGGTAGATTATATTGGAAAAATGGACTATCTTTTTACAGTTCCAATGTGGGATTGGTGGATAAATCCCTTGTTCAGCAGAAAAACTCATAGGGATAAAAATAAATCTATTTTAGTCATTGATAAATTTGAAGAGAATGAAAAAGAATGTAAGAAAATGATAGCTTCGGAGGGTTTTATTACTACAGAATCTTACGACTTGAAACATCCGACTCTTGAATTAACCCAGTTTTATAGGTATTTAGATTTATTACTTCCAATAAATTTTGCCAGAGAATTAAAGAGAATGAGCAAATTTATAGATGAATTTAATCCTGATAAAATCAATTTTGTATTAAGAGGGGGATATTTCTTAAAGGAATTTTTTGATTTTTTTAAAGGGAAGGTGGATTTATTGAACCCAAGAGATAACGGCTATCAACCAAATCCAAATGAGCTTTACATTGATGATTGTATTGGTTCAACGAGGACTTTCAGTTCCCTTGGATTTTCTGGCAGAGAAACATTTAATTTTTGCTGTTTAAATAGCACACTTCCAGGCAGAGTTTATCAGGAATACTTTCCAAATGTAAATTTTAATTTGCCATCAGATCTATTAAATGTTTATTCTTGTAGACTCTTTGAAAAAAATCCTCGTATTATAGGACTTGATTATTCGAAAAGGGGGTTGCATTTTTATAATAATCCTGTTAGGGAGAATCTTATATCTAAAGTAAAAAATTTTCTTAAAACTCCTAATATAGAAGATAAAACTTATAAATTTGCAATGGAGTTAATTAATCATGGTAAAAAATAAAATTATTTTAGATACCGATATTGGTTCTGATATTGATGATGCCTATGCTTTAGTCTTTGCCTTAAACTCACCTGAAATAGAAATAAAGGCAATTATAACAAATAACTCGGAAGTGGAAAGAAAAGCCAGGATAGCCCGAGCGTTTACAAAAGAAATCCCTATTTTTACTGGAATTGAAGTTGATAAAGGGGTTTTAACTACAACAATAAGAGATGGAGATTATGAGCCAAGACCTCTTCAAAATAATCTTAATTTTTTTAAGGATAAAGACTTAATTTATGTATCTATTGGGGCACTATCAAATTTAGCCTTTTTCTTGGAAAGGGGCATCAAATTCAAAAAAATAATAATCATGGGGGGTTCTTTAGATATTGATTACAAAGGAAGAAATAAAAAAATCCCAGAGTGGAATTTGAATTGTGATTTAGAAGCAACTAAAAAAATCTTTGACTGTGATTTAAATATTCTACTTGTTCCTTTGGATGCTACATGGAATTTGGAATTGAGTGACAAACAAATAAAAGAAATAGACCAAAATAATAAACAAACCTCAATTTTATTAAAGAAGCATCTTCGAGAAATGAGAGAATTTCTTTTTAAAAAATTTGATATAATTTCCAAAAAACCTGTTTTACACGATCCTTTAGCAGTTTATGCTTCATTTGGAAATAAATTTTTTTCGTCAACTAATATGAAAATAGCTATAAATGATAAAGGTTTGCTTAATAAAGATGAAAATGGAAAAGAAATGAAAGTAATTAATATTTCAAAAAAAGAGTTTATTAATTTCTTTTTGGAGAGAATTTTAAAATGAATAATAATTTAGACTATGAAGAATGCCTTAGAGAATTTAAAAAGTCTCTTGTAGATGGAAGCGAATTTGATATTTTGATAGAAGGAATTATTAAAAATATATCAACAAATAGAATAAGATGGTTTGATGTTGGAATAGGCGATGGACATTATTTAAAGAAGATAGTAACAACTTTAGAAAACAAAGGGTTTGTGGTAGAAGTAACGGGAATTGATAATGATGAAAAGTCTGTAAGAAAAGCTAAATCTCTCTTTCCAGATGGGAAAATTCTTCAAGGAGACTTCCTTAAAATAGATTTAGAAGGAAAATTCGACGTTTTTAGTTTTAATCAATCTATATATTATTTTTATAACAAAAATTCAGTTATTGAAAAGTGCTTAGAAAATCTCGCGGAAGGAGGTTTATTAATCTGTGTTTGTTGGTCTGAAAAAGACAAAATATTCCAATTCCATAAATCCGTATTTGGCAAATGGACATTGGGGGCTTTTACTTCCGAGAATTTTAAAGAATTAATTTCAAAAAAGAACAAACTGAATTTAGTCTGTGATAATCTGTTTAAAGGAAAAGTAAATTTTAAACTTTGGAAAGATAAAAATAATTTAGAAAAAAATCTTTATGTAATCTCTCGAATCCCTGTTTTAGAAGGGATTTCTGAAGTAAATCTAGAAATAGCTGAAACACTAATTAATGAACAAAAAGATAATGAAACAAGAGTAAATGGGGTGATTATCGCAAAAAAATTGTATGACATTCCTAATTTCACAAGAGAAAAAATAGAATTTCTCTTGAAAGAAAGGTTTCCTAATTATAATAAAAAAGTTTCCCAAATAAAAGGAGATTTAGAAGCTCTCTTTATGGGTTCTTGGGAAAAAGAAACTGAATATTTATCTGATTATATAGCCTCGGGCAGAGTACTTGAAATTTGTTGTGCTGCAGGGTTAAAAAGTATTATTTTGGCAAAGAAACACAAAGTAGTTGCTATTGATATAAACGAAGATAGGTTAAATGCAGCAAGAGATAATGCTGTTCTTTTCGAAGTTAATCAAAATACTGAATTTAAGAATGTTAATGCTAAAAAATTTAATGAATTAAAAAAATTGGGAAAATTTGATGTTATTTATGTTGATGTTGATTGGAGAGAAAATTTGTCTCATCCAATCAAGAAACAAAATATAGATCCGTTCAAAACGTGTCCTAGAACTGATAAACTATATTTAAATCTTAGAAAACTACACCCAAAAACCCCAATCATATTTAAGATTTCCCCTTTTGTGAGGGTTAAAAATTTAACCAAACTAGATCTGTGCATAATTGAAGAGCTTTATATAGATGGAAAATTTTTATCATATAATGTTTATTTTGATCCCAAAATCAAAAAGTCACGATGGCAGGCAATTCATCTTTTTAACAATGAGGTAATTTGAAAATGAAAACTTATATAATGGTAGATATTGAAGCAAATGGTCCGATACCAGGAGACTATTCTATGACCTCTTTAGGGGCGGTAGTAGTAGATGAAAAATTAGATAAGACTTTCAAGGTTAATATTAAGCCAATATCTAAAAAGTTTGATCCAAGGAGGAGACAATTTGTAGATGAAAGAAATGTAGTTGATGCAAAAGAAGCTATGCAAAAATTTAAAGAATGGATTCTGAAAAATTCTTCTGGCGAACCGGTTTTTATTTCAGATAATAACGGTTTTGATTGGATGTTTGTATGCTGGTATTTCTGGCATTTTTTAGAAGAGAATCCCTTAGGATATAACTCTCAAAATTTAAACTCATTAAATAAAGGTTTAAATAAAGATTTACGAGCTAAGATTGATTTATTGAGAGAAAGAAACCTTACTCATGATGCTTTAGAAGATGCCAAAGACAATGCAAAAATATTTTTTGAATTAAAAAAAAATTTTTTTAAGAAAGACATTTAAGTGGTTAAACTTATAACTTGCTCATCTTTATCAAATCAAGCCATCTGTTCTTACCTAACTCTAATTTAGGAATAGCTAATTCATAAGGACGACAGCCTATTCCTTGATGTTTTCTTATGAAGTTATAATAGATTTCATAACCTTTCATGATCGCAGAAGCAGATTCTATACAACCATGAAAGCCACGCATGACTTTTGTTCTTTCCCTAATGGAATTATGTAATCTCTCGATAGGATGGTTAAACCCTCTTTCAGAAGCTATTACAACATTATGAATGATTGGACTTTTGTGATTCCAATGGGTTTTCAGACCAAAACTTTTCTTTAGCATTCTTGGGTAGCCCTTAAGTCCATCAGTTGTTATAACCTTAACTTGGCTTCCTGTTGCAAACTTACCTCTTTTTAGAACTTTAACCATGTTATCTATTGTTCTGCTTCTCATATAACCAGAAGAAACCATGAATCTCGTTGTTGTATCCATTACATCAACAAACCAGTTTTGTTCTCTGCCTTTCTGATATTTGCTTATTCTTCTGTGATACTCCATTTCATCAGATTGTAATTCAACTCCAGATTTGACTTGTAAGCTGTCTGTTAAATTGCTTATCATAACTGCATATTTTACAATCAAGCGATAAGCAGTAGAATAATGACAATTCTTGGGATAGAACGTTTTAAGATGCTCTTGTATCTTCCTAAAACTCATTCCATTGTAATACAAATCCATACAGAGAGTGATTTTCTTTTCGTGATTTTTCATCTTATAAAAACCCTCATCAATAGAAAATCTTTTGCCACAATCTTTGCAACCAAATCTTTGAACCTTGCCTCTGTGTTCGGTTTTTCTTATTCCTCTTTTGATTACCTTGTTAGAACTACAAAAAATACAAGAAACTTTTTTATACTTCTGTTCTATTATTTCTTTGGATTTCATTTGTTTAGAGACGTTTGGAATCTAGAGGGTGTTAACGCACCCTCTTACTTTATTTAGTATAACTATACAAAGTAATACTTCTATATAAACCTTTCGGAGTTAAGTAACCACTAACAAAGTATAACTATATTTAGTAAGATTTATATAGTTTGATTATTAATTTATCTTATGCCAGAAATAGAGATTAAAGTCAAAGGATACAAATGTAATAATTGTGGAAATGAATGGCTTCCTCGTTCAAAAAAAGAAAAGCCATTAATTTGTCCCAAATGCAAATCTGCAAGATGGGATAAACCACCAAGAAAGAAAACTTAATTTTTTTACTTATCTAAGTCCCGCAGATGCAACAATACACTTTTTAAGAAAGCTTTATAATATAATTATCATATTTTTATAACATGAAAAAGAGGGAATTATCTATACTTTTAGTTGTAGCTTTATTTTCTGTAGTTTTAATTTCTTGGCCTGAAGAAGTTTCTGATTATATTACTGGTGCACAGATTGTTTCTAAAGGAGAAGATAAAAAATTTGAAAAAGAATCTGATATTTTTGTTCCTAGTGAAGAATTGTTGGCAGAAAGAGAAGAAGAATATGCTGAAATCAGTCTTTCTAAATCTGGAATTTCTTCAGAATATAATAGAATCTTAGAAAGAGGAATAAAAGTAAGTTATTCTCCAAGAGAAGATAAAGTGATAAGAGTTTATAATCCAAATGGAGAACTTGTTAAGGAGATTAAGGCAGATAAAGAGATAGATACAATAAGATTAGAAGAAGATAATTTAGTAATTGGTGTTTTTGAAATTAAAGAAGAAACAATCCAAGGAGAAGAATTATCCAAGGATTATTTTTTAGTAGAATCCTCTGAAAAAGAAATTAGTAAAGAAAAAATTGAGAAAATTTATGATATTAAAGAAGAAGATCTTCTTGAAATCTATGGAATAGATAAAGAAGTTTCTGCTATTTTGCTTGGTAAATTGGCAAAGGCGAATATAATAGAGGAGACTTCTAAAGATGATGTTGCGAGATTTAGAGAAATTCTTAAATTAAATAGACATCAAAAAGAAGTATTGGACATTGCAAGCAAACTTGATAAGGAAACAAATGTTTTCTTCGCTCCAGTTAAAAAAGTACGTAATACAGTCGTTAGAAAGATTGATTATGACCCTTCTGAAGCCATTTTATCTCCTCAAGATAGTTTGTTAAGATTTGGAATATATTTGTCTAATGAAAAAGGTGAGATTATTGAGGAGGAAGAATTTGATGTTCTAGATATTTTTGTTAGAAATAATGTACCAGGGATTAACTTAAAATTTTAAAATGAAAAAGGTTCTTGAAAATATTTTACCTAAAACTGAAGAAAAAAGTGTGTTGAAGAAGTATATTGAAGAGATTATTAACAAATTTAAATCTTTAAAAAACGTTAAATTTGTAATTGGGGGTTCTTATGCTAAGGGAACTTGGTTGTCTGAAAATAAAGAAGCAGACATTTTTGCCAAATTTAATTATGAAAAATACAGAGATAAAGATATTTCTAAAGAGTTGAAGAAATTATTAGATAAGAAAAAAATCAAAGTTGAAATCGTTCATGGTTCTAGAGATTATTATCATTTTATGGAAGAAGGAGTTCTATTTGAGATAATTCCTGTTTTAGATATAAGAGATTATAGAAAAGCATTGAACGTTACTGACGTTTCTCCGTTACATGTTAATTATGTTAAGAAAAATACAGATAAAAAATTGAAAAATGAGATAAGATTGTTAAAGCAATTTTGTAAGTCTAATGGTGTTTATGGTGCTGAAAGTTACATCAAGGGATTTTCCGGTTACGTTCTTGAAGTTTTAATTATTCACTATGGATCTTTTAAGAAATTATTGAATGCTGCTAAGAAATGGAAGGATAAGGAAGTATTAGACCCTGCTAAACACTATAAGACTAAAAATGAAGCTTTGCTAAATTTGGATTCTTCTAAGAAAGTTTCTCCATTAATAATCATAGATCCTGTTCAAAAGAATAGGAATGTTGCTGCAGCATTAAATAAAAAAAGTTTTAATGAATTTATTAGCCTGTCTAAACTTTATGATGGATCTGAATCTTTTTTCATGAAGAAAGAGATTAGTTTGAACAAATTAAAGGGATACAATATTTTTAAGATAACTCCTTTAGAAGGAAAGAAAGACATTGTTGGTGCTAAGTTGTTAAAGGCATTAGAAAAAACTAAGAATTCTATTGAAAGGGAAGGATTGAAAGTTTATGACTATGGATGGAAATGGGAAGAATATGCTTATTTCTGGTTTAAAACTGATAAAACTTTACCAAGTAGAATTAAACATTATGGTCCAAAGACCAGTATGAAGAAACATGGGGAAGCATTTAGGAAAAAATGGAAAGGAAAGAAATTAAAAAAAGAAAAAGGGAAATATTATGTTGTAATTAAAAGAGGAAAGATATATTCTAAAGATATAATACAAGATATTTTAAAAAGAAGCGATGTAAAATCTAATTTTAGATACCAAAAAATTTATAAATAAAGTAAGATGTATAGAAAACAAGAAGTTCTAAAAAAAGGTTGTTTAAATGGAAGATAAAAAACTTCATACTGGCACTACAACAGTTGGTGTCGTCTGTAAAGATGGCGTCGTTCTTGCTGCGGATAAAAGAGCTAGCGCAGGTTACTTTGTAGCTAGTAAAGATATGAATAAGATACAGAACATAACTGGCGATATGGCAGTTACTATGGCAGGATTAGTTTCTGACGCACAATTGATAGTTAAGTTAATTGCAGCTGAGCTTAGATTAAGAAGAATGAGAATTGGTGAAGAATCTACAACTAAAGAATCTGCAAATCTTTTATCAGGAATATTATATCAAAATATAAGAAAAATGTCAATGGTTCCAGGAATAGTTAGTTTTTTACTTGCTGGACATGATGCACGTGGAAATCATCTTTATGAACTTGGTGTTGATGGTTCTTTAACTCACATCAAAAACTTTTGCTCTACTGGTTCAGGCAGTATGTTAGCTTATGGTGTATTAGAGAGTTCATATACTGAAGGTTTAACTGTTAAGGAAGGAATGGATTTAGCTTTGAAAGCAGTTAATACAGCTATAAATAGAGATTTGGCCACCGGTGATGGAATAGATATCTTTGTTGTGAATTCAAAAGGGGCACATAGAGTATCTTCTAGAAAGGTAGAAAAAGTAATCCAATAAAAATAGTTTTCTCTTAAAATTTGGAGAATTTTTGAATAATTGTAAATGGTAGTAAAAATATTAGAAGAAATTAAGGAACTGCTTCCTTCGAATGCTAAAATATCTAGCGTTCTTTTTGAAGGTGCAAATATTGTATTGTATACTAAGAATAGGAATTTCTTTTTAGATAGTGGAGACACTATTAAGACTATAGTTGGAAATATTAAGAAAAGAGTTGAATTAAGACCAGATCCTTCTCTTTGTATGAATGTTGAGAAAGCTGAGGAAACAATAAAAAAAATAATTCCTAAGGAAGCTGGTAAGATCGACTTGAATTTTGATATACCTAGATCAGTAGTAGTTATTGAGGCCGAAAAACCTGGTTTGGCAATTGGAAAATCTGGAGAAATATTAAAAGAGATTAAGAAAAAAACATTTTTTGTTCCTATAGTCCAAAGAATACCGTCAATAAATTCTAAAATAGTTGAGAATATTAGGAGAGTTCTTTATGAAAGTAGTGATGAGAGAAAGAAATTCTTGAATACTGTTGGAGAAAGAATATATGGTCCTAGAAAGAGAGATAGACCTACTAAATGGGTAAGATTAGTTTTCTTAGGTGCTTCAAGACAGGTTGGAAGATCTTGTTTCTTATTACAAACTGAAGAATCAAATGTTCTTTTAGATTGTGGAATTAATGTAGCTGCTAGTGGGGATGATGCTCATCCTTTCTTTAGTGCTCCAGAATTTAAAATAAATGAGTTAGATGCTGTTATAATATCTCATTCACATTTAGATCATGTTGGATTGTTACCTTTGTTATTCAAATATGGATATAGAGGACCAGTTTATATGACTGCACCAACTAGAGATGTAAGTTCTTTGCTTTTGTTAGATCTAATTAGTGTTGGACAAAAAGATGCAAAAGACGCGTTGTTTTCATCCACAGATATTAAGGAAATGGTAAAGCATGTAATAACTTTAGGTTATGATGAGGTTACTGACGTTACTCCAGATGTTAGATTAACTTTCTATAATGCAGGACATATTCTGGGAAGTGCAATGTGTCATCTACATATTGGTGAAGGATTACATAATTTACTTTATACTGGAGATATGAATTATGAGTTGACTAATTTATTGGCTCCTGCTGTAACTAAATTCCCAAGATTGGAAACTGTTATGATTGAAACTACTTATGGTGGAAAAGATAATGTTTTAGCCTCTAGAACTGAGTGTGAAGATTATTTAATTGGAGTTATTAATAATACAATAAAAAGGGGTGGAAAAGTTTTACTACCTGTGTTAGGAGTAGGAAGAGCTCAAGAAATACAAATTATTTTAGAAAAAGCCATGAGAGAAGGGAGAATAGAAAAAGTACCTTTCTTTTTACAAGGTATGGTTGGAGACGTAACTGCAATCCATACTGCTTATCCTGATTTTTTCAATAATAGAATAAAACAAGCGGTTTTCCATAAAGGAGAGAATCCATTTTTGTCTGAAATATTTAAACAAGTTGGATCTAGAAAAGAAATGATGCAAGTTGTTGAGGAAACCGGTCCCTGCATTATAATGGCTACTTCTGGAATGATGACTGGAGGAGCTTCTGTGGATTATTTTAAACATTTGGCAAACGATTCTAAGAATTCGATGGTATTAACTTGTTATCAGGGCCCAGGATCACTAGGTAAAAGATTACAAGATGGGGAGAAAGAAGTAATGTTTCAAGAAGGGAATAAACAAGTTCCAATTAAAGTTGGGATGGACATTCATTCTATTCATGGATTTACAGGGCATTCAGATAGAAAACAATTAGTTAACTTTATTGGTAAATTAAATCCTAAACCTAAGAAATTGATTGCTATTCATGGTGAACAATCTAGATCTTTAGATTTTGCTAGTTCTATTCATAAGATGTTTAGAATGGAAACTACAGTTCCAAAAGCAATGGAGTCTATTAGATTAAGATAGTTGTTTCTTTTAAGTAGTAACAAATAGTAAGACTTATAAACCTAGATTTTTCTATATTTTTAACAAAAATGAAAGATTTGGTCCAAGAAATAAGTCATGAAGGAGAAAAGATCTCTAGGGGGTTTGATATGCTTAGAGAGGATGATTCAATGGATGATTCTGATATTGATAATCATTATTCTTCAGGAAAAGATAGTGAATTAAGCTATTTGGAGATGCATTTCTTAGACAAACATTACAACTTAGATACTAAAAAAAGATATTGTGAACATAGTAGGTGTAATTATATTATAAAATGAAAGATTTAATTAAAATATTGTTAATAACTTTAGTATTTATGCTTGGATGGACTTCAAGTTATGTTTATAGTGGAACCTCTCTTGAAAATCCTTCAAGTTTTGTTTCAGATGAATTAATTTCACCTCAAAGTAGAATTAGTGAGGATGATGTTTATATTTTTGGAGATCATATTTTAATTGAAATTAGTGATGCTTCAGGTGCTATTTATGCAGATACTAATTCAATGGATCCAGTTTTGGATGATGGTGCAATTGGTTTAGAAATAGTTCCTAGTTCAGAAGATAGTATTCATATTGGAGATATAGTTAGTTTTAGAACATATTGGAGTAATAGTTTGATTGTTCATAGAGTTATTATGATTGGAGAAGATGATCAAGGTTGGTATTGTATAACTAAAGGAGATAATAGTGCTTTTACTGATCCTGGTAAATTAAGATTTGAAGATATTGAATATGTTTTAATTGGAGTTTTATACTAATAATCCTATTAAATAACCTAAAAATATTCCTGCCCCTATAAACGGCATTGCAGGATAGAACTTATTTTTTTTACTGAATACTAAAAGTCCTAAAAGGGCCAGAGCTGAGAATATTGCAACTAAAGAAGCGTCTAAAAATCCTGTTTCTTTTAAGACAACACCTGCAAATAACATAGGGAAACCAATATCTCCCCCCCCAAGTATTGCTGTTTTTGTAAATGCTTTTACTTTCTTCTTTGTTTTTTTATCTGTGATTGTTTTTCTTGCATAAGGTATTGCTAAACCTGCAAACACTTTTGCTTTTGCTTGGAATTTAGCTAGTTTTATCATGTGTTTTGTTTTCCAAACCGCTATAGCGTCGTAGGCCATTATTAATAATAAAAGTATACTTATTGATAAAACACTTAGTATTGGGACAAATAGTGCTGCTATTCCTGCGTAAACAAATAGTTCTACAAAATTGTGAGAAATTATGCTTGGTCTGAGATATCTTAAGGAGGTAAATAAAACTGCTCCACTTAAAGCTATTCCTTGAGTTACAAATGCTCCGAAAGCGATTGTTAGTAAATATAATGATGCTAAGAAGAACCAAATCTTCCATATTCTTTCTGCTCCAAGTTTAATCAATAATAATGCTAAACCTGTTGCTATTACTACTGCAAATATTAATGGGATGTAACTAACTTCTTCTTGAAATTCTGGTCTTTCTATTCCAAAAGGTAGTTCTTGAACTGAGTATAAATCTACTATATATAATCCTATAAACTGTGCTGCTAAAAATAATCCTACAATAATTAAAGAAACTTTTATGTTGTGTTTCATATTGTTCTTTTAATAAGTTTGTTTAAAAGTTTTTTTATATTTTAAAGATAAAAAGTTATTTAAATCAATGATTTGTATGTTTTTTATCAAGGGGCTATAGTTCAACAGCAGAATACCGGTCTCCAGAATATTTAAAAAATGGAGTAAACCGGCGATGGGAGTGCAAATCTCTCTGGCCCCATATAGTTAATTTTAAATATTTAATATCATCAAGAATTCTTAATATATTCCGAGGTGAAATTAATGTATATGAACGAAGACGTTGCTTATGAGAAAAAAAGAAATTCTAAAACAAAGTTACATACTGCAGATTTAAGAAAAGTTAAGTTGTATACTCATTTGGGAGATGCTGTTTCTAATGGGGATTGGAATAATGCTGAAAGATATTTTGATAAAATAAAAGATCCTAAAAGAGAGAAATATAGGCACTTACCTGGAGTTAATGCATCTGAACAAACGAGATTGATTGGAGAACTAGAAGCTATTATTGATTCCAAAGAAAAGACTGCTGTGATTTTCTTTTTAGATGAAGAAGGTAATTTAAAGTATAATATTTAGAATGAAAAAACTAATTACTTCTTTACTTACTTCATTTTATTTACTTTCTCCATTGAATTCACAAGATAGTATAAAACTTAGTTCTGATAAATGGATATTGCCGGATTTTGAAATTACTTATGTTAGAGATAAAAATCAAAGTGCTCTTGAAGGTAAATTAAATGATATAATTAGTTTTGAATACATTGAAAACAAATATCCTTCTGGAGATCTGCATATCTATGAAAGATTTAATGATTTGTATACTAATTATTTTTTTAGAAGGGGAAATCCTTCTGTTAATGTAGATTTTGAGAATGATAGAGGTGAAACTGGACTTATTAAAGAAGATGTTTCTGCTACTACTGTTAATACTACTATTGATAAATTTTTAGATGGAAATGCTAAAGAAGACGAATACAAAATTATGGCTGGTGAAGGATTTTATGATATAGTTGTTAATAAACTTGAAGATACTGATTCTTCTGTTGTTTATCAAGTTCCGCTTGGTTATAAACCATTAAATATTGAAAATGCTATAGTTCATTTTAAGAAAGATTCCGGTAAGTTAACTCCTGAGAAAGTTTTTATTGATTTTCCTTGGTATTTATCATTTTTAGATTATAAATTGGAGAGAAGAGAGTAAAATATATAACCAATGGTTGGTTATGGATTAGGGCTGGTGTTTTCTTTTTTTAGGAATTTCTTTAGAAATCTTTAAATAACTAAAATTTAGAATTTATTCTATGAAAGTTACACCTTATGAAGTAAAGGGAGAAGTCAACTATGATAAAGTTGTAAAGGAGTTTGGAGCAACTCTTATAGAAAGTAAACTAAAAGATAAATTAAAAGGAATAAGACTAGTTGATAAAAATATATTTTTTGCTCATAGGGATTTAGATAAAATATTAAAAAAAGATTTTGCAATTGTTTCTGGACGTGGACCTTCTCAAAAAATGACGTTAGCTCATTTATTTATTTTTAAATTTGTTAAAGAAATGCAAGATAAATTTGGATGTAGAGTTTTTATCCCTTTCTCAGATGATGAGAAGTTCTTATTTAATCAAAAATTAAATTTTGAAGATTCTAGAAAATTTGCTCATGATAATTTATTAGATATAATTGCTTTAGGTTTTGATCCTAAGAAAACAGAAATTATAGTTGATTTTGAAAATATGGACCAAGAATTATATAATCTAGCAATAAGATGTTCCAAAACTATAACAAATAGTACTGTAAAATCTGCTTTTGGATTTAAAGATAGCAAAAATGTGGGGATTAATTTTTATCCAGCTATGCAGGCAGCACATATATTGTATCCTACTGTTAAGCATAATCTTCCTTCTTTAGTTGTTGTAGGAATTGACCAAGATGTATTTATTAAACTATCAAGAGATGTTGCGCATAAGTTAAAATTAAATAAGCCTGGAGATATATTGTCTAAGTTTTTACCGAGTCTATTGGGTAAGTCTAAAATGTCTGCTTCTGATCCTAATTCTGCTATTTATACAACAGATTCAATGAAAGATGTTGGAAAGAAAATAAAAAAAGCATTTTCCGGTGGAAGAGATACTGTTGAAGAGCATAGAAAAAAAGGAGGAAATCCAGATATTGATGTTTGTTGTCAATATTTGAATTTATTTTTAGAAGATGATGAAAAAAAATTAAAAGAAATATATGATAACTATAAATCGGGAGAGTTATTAACTGGAGAATTAAAAAAATATACTATTGAAAAATTACAAAAATTCTTGAAAGAACATCAAAAAAATAGAGAAAAAGCTAAATCTCAAATAAAGAAGTTTTTAGTCTAATTTTTACCACCAATTGATAATAAAAATAGTAAAGCTTATAAAAGGTTCAGGTTCTATTATATTAAAATGGAAGATAAAACTTTAGTTGGATTAGGTATGAATAAGTCAATTGGAAATAAGATAATTAGAAGAATGAATTTAAATAGAGATAATTTTTCTGGAGAGGAATGTACAGAATATTTTAATTTAAGATCTAATGATTTAAGAGATAGAATGAATAAAATTTTTCCAGGAGAATATAAATTTATGGATTTTGGAAATGAACATATATTCGAAACTCTAGGAGATAGATACTTTGTCCATTATATGATTGATAATGATGATTTATTTAAGGTTACTGAGGCAGTTCCTAAGTATGGCTTAATTAATAAGATAGAAAATGATCGTTGATAAAGATTTATTGAAAAAACTAAGATCTTCTTTTGATCTTAATGAGTATGAAGTTAAAATTTGGACAGCTTTGCTTTCTAAAGGGGTAGCTACTGCTGGAGAACTTGCTGAGATAAGTAACGTTCCAAGATCAAGAAGTTATGATGTTCTAGAATCTTTAGAGAAGAGAGGATTTATTATAGTTAAATTAGGTAAACCAATTAAATATATTGCTGTTAGTCCTGATGATGTTCTAACTAGAGTTAAGAAAGAAGTCTTAACTAATGCTGAATCTCAAGTTAAATACATTTCAAAAGTTGGAGATGAGGAATTTTTTAATGAAATAAATTTACTTTATAAGAACGGGATAGATCACGTTGATCCTTCTACTTTATCTGGTTTGGTTCAAGGTAGAAAAAATATTTATAATCAAATAGAATCAATGATTAAAAATGCTAAAGAAAGTGTTATAATTTCTACTAGTAAAACAGGATTGAAAAGAAAGTTGGATTTATTTAGCACTATCTTAGATAAACTTTCTAAGAAAGGAGTTAATATTAAAATTGCTTCTCCTGAAATTGAAGGTTTTGATACTAGTGCTGAGTTAAAATCATTTGAAAACTTTGATGCAAGATTTATTTTAGTAGATGGTAAGGAATTATTGTTTATGTTAAATGGTGATGAAGCAAGAGATATGGCAGATATGGGAGTTTGGATTAATAGTCCTTATTTCGTTAATGCAATGTCAAGTATGTTTGATGCAGCTTGGAAACAAAAATAATTTAAATGATTAAAGGTTATATAAAAAGATGTATAATACAAATTTAGAATATCAAAATACGCCTCAAGATTATAATGTTTCTATGAGTTTGTATAAGAGTCTTGATAATTTAATTGGTAATTATTCTACTGAAACTAAATCAAGTGGTGTTCTTTCTGAATTTGCTACTCATGAACCTTTTACTTGCGGTTGTGACTATCATAATCACTAAACGTAACTTATTTATATTTTCTATAAACTAATTATTACATGGCTGAAGGAGATCAATATCGTTGTGACTGGTGTACTTTCTCTTGGAGAACTAAAAGCGATTCCAATCCAATAAGGTGTCCTAGTTGTGGACATGGTAATATAATTAATGAAGCAGAGAGTTTTAGAAAAATATTAGGTAAAGAAAATATTCTTGATGTAGATAAGAAACTTAAAAAGAAACCTGAAGTTGTTGAAGAAGAAGTTGAAGAAGAAAAAGGTTTTTTCTCTAAAATATTTAAGAAAAAATGAAGGAAGTTTTTGTGTTCTTTTTTCACCCTTAGCTTTATGCATAAGTCAAAAAGTGTGGTTGAAACTTCCTAATCCCACCACCAGGATTCGAACCTGGGACCCCCCGGGTACGGCTGACCATCTTTCATCTAAGGTTTATACCTAATCGGATAGCATCTACAGCCGAGTGCTCTACCGCTGAGCTATAGTGGGATGATAAGAACAAAATCTTTTATTTTATAAATCTAACTAATCTAGTTTAGTTTCTAAAAGGAGTTTATCTAAGTTTTGATCAATATAATTATTTCTTTCTCTACTTAATTCGTTAAATTTTCCTACTGGAAACTTTTTGAAGGCATCAATATATAAATCTATAACTGCTCCTCTTTTTTCTGTTTTTGATAATATTTTTTCTTTATTTCCAAAATCGCTTATTCTTATATGGTAGAGGTTGTTATCTTTAGCCATAACTTCTCCCTTCATATTATATAGTTGAACTTCTTCTCCTAATCCATAATTATTATTTAACCTTATTTCTAAGATTTCATATCTCATTTTCCTGAAAATGGCCTCAACATGTTTGAGTATATTAACTTTCTTTTTCCAAGTTTTAAATATTTTGCTACTGCCCTTGGTATAATTAAATTCTTTATCTTATTGTGTTTTGTTTTTACGTTATATGAAACAACAAAGTTTGATCTTCCTTTTAATTTTGGAATTATCCACAACATTTTAGTATTCCCTTCTGATCTTATCATCTTAGGTTCTCTGCTTCCAAAATGAGATGGTTCGTCTACCATATGGCTTATTGTATCTAGTAGTTTTAGATTTTTTAAATTTCTTCTTGATTTGTTTTTTAAACTCACTACTATATCCATACTTAGAATGCCGTCTTTTGATTGTTTTATTGAAAGTACATCTTTTGTTATAATTAAATCTCTTTTTCTATAACTATAGAATAAACCTATTATGATTACTATTCCAATAAGATAAATTATTGGTTTTCTATAATCTTTTTCTATAGTTATTGTCTTGGTTTCGCCCGGATTTAAATCAAATTCCCAAGTTAAAATATATTTATTGTTTTCTTTCAATATTGAATCTGGTTCTGGTGAAGTACTTGTTATAAAATTTTCAAAACTTGTTAGTTCTTTTGTATAGATCTCATGTAGAATTGAATTTCCGTTATTTGTCTTTACTATTGTTTCTGAACTGAATAAGAAGTTTTCTTCAGGGGTTTCAGATCCCTCTAAATTAGGAAAGTCTCCTATGTTCATTTGATATTCTTTTTCTAGTGCTAGCTTATTTAAGGAGTATAATTTTACTTTCACAGGATGATCTCCTTTTTCAATATTGCCAGTAAAACTTACTAAAAAGTCTTCTGTCTTTTCTTCAGAATGAGATAAATTTAATTCTCTTGATATTAAGAAGAATTCACTTTCTAGTACTATCTCAAGGTGGTTTAAGATAAGATTATGATTATTTTTTATATCTAGCTTGAATAAACTTTCTTCGTTTGGGTTTATGTTATCTGGGCTCCTAAGAGAAAGGTTTATCGCTTCTTCGTAAGAAGTTATGTTAACTGTTAATTCTTCCTCTAAGATTAGGGAATCATTTATGGTTGATAATATTCTAAATGGAATTGTATACTCTTTTGGTTCTAATAGTTCTATTGGTTTGATTCTAAGAGTAAATTCTTCTTGTTTATTTTGTTTTACATCTAATTGTTGAGGATATAATTCTATTGCCCAAGACCAGTATTCTTCTGGGAAGGAAAGTTTGAATCTATCGTCTTCATCTTGATTATTGTCTATTTTTAATTTGAATATTGCTTGATTTGAATTTCCTACTATTAAATTATTTGTTGGATTAATATCTGATGATGCAAGTTCTGCATTTGCATATGAAATTGTTAAAAATAATGCTATAAAGAAAATTATATTTTTGTCCATAATGGTTTTAGGTAGTCTTGGTAAATATATAAAATTATCTTCCCACTATTGATGGTGTATCTTTGATTAGGTTTAGTATTGCAGAAGGAGATTTTTTGATATATCCTGATTCTATTATTATTATTTTTTTTATTAACTTTCTGGATAACTGATTTGTGCTTGGAATATTTTTTAATTTATTTTTAATTTCTATGCTTGTTATTGGTATTCCAACTTTCTTTATAAGATTATGAAATTTATGGTTGGGAATTTTAATTCTTACTTCTTTATTTTTTGAACAAAATTTCTTTGCTAGTGTTTTTTTCTTTGCTTCTAAGATAAATGTAAATGGTCCTGGTAATTTTTTAATGTAGTTTTTGTTTTTAATTTTGAAATTTTTGTAGATCCATTCTTTTGATGGTGCAACAATTGATAATTGAGAAGTCTTGTCAGTACTTATCTTCTTTGTTAATTCTATGCTAGATATATTTAGTGCTCCACACCCTAAGCAGTATCCGGTATCAGTAGGATATACAAAAGGATTTCCTGATTTTATAATCTTTTTAATCTCTTTTATTGTTAAATTTTGTAAGTTAATTGTATTTTGCATTAAGATTTAGAGAAGAGTTTAAAAATATAAACTTAATGTATCTACTTCTCACCAAAAGTTTTATAAACAATCTACTTTCCCTCAAGGTATACCTTTCAGGTTCTCATATACATCAAAAATGGCCATAATATTTTAGATTTCATTTATTGATTTTAGTGAGAACTATCTTGCCTTGGTGGTGTAGTGGTTATCATAAGGCCCTGTCGCGGCCTTGACCCGGGTTCGATCCCCGGCCAGGGCGTGTATATGGGCGAAGGACTGGTAGCTCAGCTTGGTAGAGCACTTGGCTTTTAACCAAGGGGTCGCGGGTTCAAATGTGAAGGTCTTTGTTGACTTTCATTGAAATTCCCGTCCGGTCCATATACTTCAAACTCAGAAAAAAATGGTAGATTTCGATATTACAAAACACAGTCTTGTTCCTAAACATGTAAAACTTAGCGAAGAAGAAAAACAAGAGCTGTTAAAAAAACATGGTTTAGACTTGAGTCAGTTACCTATGATCCTTTTGAGTGATGCAGCAATACAAGATCTTAGACCAGAAGTTGGTAATGTTATTAAAATTATAAGAGATAGTCCTACTGATGTTGAAAGTATTTTTTATAGGGTGGTAGTTCATGGTTAAAGGTTACAAAGATTTGATATCAAATCATTTCGAAAATCATTCTTTTGTAGAACAAGATATAAACTCTTTTAATGAATTTTTAGAGAGAGGTTTACAAAAAATTGTTGATGATGTTGGAGATATAGTTCCAACAATTATCCCCCAAGAATATGAAAATTTTAAAATCAAATTAGGTAAGGTTCAGGTTGGTAAGCCAGAGATAACTGAAGCTGATGGTTCTAAACGTCCCATTTATCCTATGGAATCTAGATTGAGACAATTAACTTATTCTGCGCCTATTTATTTAGAAGTTAGTGCCCATATTAATGATGTTCAAAGAGAATCTTTTACTTCACAAATCTGTAAAATACCAATTATGCTTAAATCTAATAACTGTCATCTTAATGGATTGAAAAAAAAAGACTTGATCAAACATGGAGAAGATTCTGATGATCACGGAGGATATTTTGTTATTAATGGTAATGAAAGAACTTTCATCATAGTTGAGGATCTAGCTTCTAATAAATTATTTGTTAAAAAATCTTCTACTGGTCCAAGCAAGTATATTGGGAAATTATTCTCTGAAAAAGGGAATTATAGAATTCCCCATACGGTAGAACAGATGAAAGATGGAGTTATATATTTTAGTTTTAGTAGATTTAAAAGAATACCAATTATCGCAGTTATTAAAGCACTAGGTTTGACTTCTGATAAGGAGGTAATGAGTTTAATTTCTTTAGAAGGTGGACAAGATGATGTTTTGGTTAATTTATACAATAGCGTTGAATTGAAGAATCAAAATGATGCTTTGGATTTCTTAGCTAAACAGGCAGGAATATTACAAAAAGAATTTAAACATGAAAAAATATTAGAACAACTTGATAAGTATTTGTTACCTCATCTAGGATCTACTTCTAAAAGTAGAACTACTAAAGCACACAATCTTTGTAAACTAATTAAAAAATATTTGATGATTTCTTCTGAAGGAGTTAAGTCTCAAAGTCAAGATCATTATACAAATAAGAGACTAAAATTATCTGGAGATCTTTTAACAGATTTATTTAGAGTAAATGTTAATTCACTTGTACAAGATATTTTGTATAATTTCCAAAGACTTGTTAAAAGAGGAAAATTCAGTTCTATTAGAATAATTATAAGGGATCAATTATTAACTCAAAGAATAAAGAGCGCTATAGCCACTGGTACGTGGCCCGCTGGTAGAAAAGGTATAAGTCAAAATATGGCTAGAACTAATTTTATAGATAATATTTCACATCTTCAAAGAGTAGTTAGTTTGTTAACTTCTACTCAAGAAAATTTTGAGGCAAGAGCTTTACATAGTACCCATTGGGGAAGACTTTGTCCAGTTGAAACTCCGGAAGGAACACCTATAGGTTTGAGAAAAAATCTTTCTTTGTTGTCTAAAATAACTACGAAGGATTATTCTGAGGAAAAAGTAAAAAAAATTTTGGAGGGGTCTGGACTTAAATCTGTTTAAAATGGTTGATGTTTATTTAGATGAAAAGTTTATAGGTACCGTTGCCGATAAAGATAGTTTTATCAATGATTTTAAGATTAAAAGAAGAAAGGGGGATATTCCAGATTCTATAAATTTAAATTATGACGAAGAATTTAATGAAATTTATGTTGATTCTAAAAGGGGAAGATGTAGAAGGCCTCTAATCTTGGTTAAAGATGGAGAATCTAAGTTAACTAAAGAACACATTGAAGCTGTTGAGAAAAGCGATATTAAATGGAATGATCTTATAGAAAAAGGTATAATAGAATATGTTGATGCAGGTGAAGAAGAAAATTGTTTTGTTGCATTGTCTGAAGATGAATTGACAAAAGAGCATACACATTTAGAGATAAGTCCAGTTGTTATACTTGGAATTTGTACTTCTCTTGTCCCATTTTCTAATTTTGGATCTTCTTCCAGATTAATCAGAGGTTCTAAAATTCAAAAGCAGTCATTAGGATTATATGCTTCTAATTATCCATTAAGATTTGATACCGATGCTAGTTTATTGCACTATCCTCAAAGACCAATAGTTAAATCCTTTATGCATGATGTTTTCAAGTATGATGAACACCCTTGTGGACAAAATTTTACAATAGCAGTTATGAGTTATGAAGGATATAACATGCAGGATGCTATCATATTAAATAAGGGTAGTGTTCAAAGGGGAATTGCTAGATCACAATTCTTTAGACCATATTCTATGGTTGAACTTAGGTATTCTGGAGGCCTGACGGACGAGATAGGAATCCCAGATAAGGAAGTTAAAGGATATAGAGCAGAAACTGATTATAAAAACTTGGAAGATGATGGAATAGTTTTCAGTGGCGCAAATATGGACACAGATGATGTAATTATTGGTAGAACTAGTCCTCCAAGATTTTTAGGTAATTTTGAGAAATTTAATATTGCTGCAAGTACTAGAAGAGAAAGTTCAACAGTTATTAGAGAAGGAATTAAAGGTACTGTTGATGATGTAATGCTTTCTGAAAATGAAGAAGGTAATAGACTTGTTAGGGTAAGATTGAGAGAACATAGAATTCCAGAAATAGGGGATAAATTTGCTTCTAGACATGGTCAAAAGGGAGTTATTGGTTTACTTGTTCCTCATGAAGATATGCCATTTAGTTCAAGAGGAATAACACCAGATATAATTTTCTCACCACATAGTATTCCTTCAAGAATGACTGTTTCTCATCTTTTAGAAGCATTAGCTGGTAAGACTGGAGCATTATCTGGTTCTCAAATAGATGCTACTACTTTTGATGCTCCTTCTGAAGAAGAATTAAGAGGCACACTTTTAGATTATGGATTTAAGGAAGATGGGACAGAGAGATTTTATAATCCTATAAATGGCAAGATGTTCAAAGCTAGAATTTATGTTGGAAATATGTATTATTTGAAACTTAAACATATGGTTTCAAATAAATTACATGCAAGAGCTTCAGGTAGAATACAATTATTAACAAGACAGCCCGTAGAGGGAAGGGTTATGGGTGGAGGATTAAGACTTGGGGAGATGGAGAAAGATTGTTTAGTAGCTCATGGTGCATCTACATTATTAAAAGAAAGATTTGATTCAGATAAAACAATGTTTTACGTCTGTGAAGATTGTGGAATGTTTGCTGTGTATGATGGATATAAAAATAAGGCACATTGTTTAAGATGTGGATCAAATACAAATATCCACACTATAGAATTAAGTTATGCTTTCAAGTTGTTATTGGATGAGATGAAATCGTTAATGATAGACCCAAAAATGAAATTAAGGGATAAGTTTTGAAAATGAATAATGTAGCAACAAAAAGATTGGATTCAATAAGTTTTGGATTACTTTCTCAAGAAGAAATTAAAAAGATGTCGGTTGCTAAAGTGGTAACTCCTGAATTATATGATGTAGAAGGATATCCTGTAGATGGTGGACTTATGGATGTTAGAATGGGAGTTATAGATCCAGGTTTAAGATGTAAGACTTGTGGTGGCAAATTGAAAGAATGTATTGGTCATTTTGGACATATGGATTTGGCAAGGTCAATACTACATATTGAATATATTGATGTTATTATTAATTTGTTAAAGGTATCTTGTAGAGAGTGTGCTAGAGTTTTGGCAGATGATAAAAAAATTGCTAAACATAAAGATAAAATAGATAATTTGAAAAGAGAAGGAAGAAAAAAAGAAGTTTCTAAAGAAAATTCTTCATTTATAACTTCTCTTAAAAATATTAAAGCATGTCCTCATTGTAAATCTAAGCAAAAAAAGATTACATTGGAAAAACCCTATACAGTTTTAGAAGATAATAAAAGATTGACGCCTATTGAAATAAAATCAAGATTTGAGGTTATTCTTGAGGAGGATTTGATAATTCTTGGAATAAATCCTGAAAATGCAAGACCTGAAAGGATGATAATAACTATCTTTCCAGTTCCACCTGTAACTATTAGACCTAGTATTACTTTGGAAAGCGGTGAGAGAAGCGAAGACGATCTTACCCATAAATTAAGCGACATAGTTAGAATTAATCAAAGACTGTTTGAGAATATTAATGCTGGAGCTCCAGAGATTATCATAGAAGATCTTTGGGATTTATTACAATATCATGTAACTACTTTCTTAGATAATGATATTGCACAATTACCTGTTGCAAGGCATAGATCTGGTCAACCTCTGAAAACTTTAGCAGAAAGAATAAAGAGTAAGGAAGGAAGATTTAGACATAATCTTGCAGGTAAAAGAGTTAATTATTCTGCTAGAACAGTTATAAGTCCAGATCCTAAAATTAAATTTAATGAAGTAGGAGTTCCTGAAGTTGTAGCTAAAGAGTTGACTATTCCTGAGAGAGTTACAGAATGGAATAAAGAATGGTTAAGAGATTTTATCAAAGTAGGGCCTGAAGGATATCCTGGTGCAAATTATGTAGTTAGGCCAGATGGTAGAAAGAAAAAAATAACTGAAGAAACAAGAGAAACTCTTCTTGAAGAACTTGATTATGGCTATGTTGTTGAAAGACATTTAATGGATGGAGATGTTTCTATATTTAATAGACAACCAAGTTTGCACAGAATGAGTATAATGTGTCATAAGATAAGAATTCTTCCTGGTAAAAGCTTTAGATTGAATCCTGCTGTATGTACTCCTTATAATGCAGATTTTGATGGAGACGAAATGAACCTACATATTCCTCAAACTGAGGAAGCTAGATCTGAGGCAGAAATATTAATGAGTGTTCAAAGACATATAATTACTCCTAAGAATGGACTTAATGTTATAGGATCAATTGAAGATGCTATCTCTGGTATGTATTTATTGACTAAAGATTTCAGACTTAACAAAACAAATGCAGTTAATCTTCTGATGTCTGCAGGAATTGATGATTTGGATAAAATGTCTAAATTTGGAGATAAAGTTAATGGTAAAGAGATATTTAGTGTTATTCTTCCAGAAGATTTAGACTATGTTGGAGAATCTAAGTCTGGAGATACTGTATTAGTTAAAAAAGGAAAACTAATTGAAGGAACTATTGATAGAGGGTCAATTGGTGAAGAAAAAGGTGGACTAACAAGAGCTATTTATGCTAAATATGGTGAGGAAGTAGGAATTGAGTTCATGAGTAAGGTATTTAGATTGGGAATTTCAAGTTTGTTAGATATAGGATTTACAATTTCAATATCTGATACAGATATTCCTGAGGCAACTTCAAAGAAAAATGAGGAATTAATAGAAGAAGCTAAGAAAAGAGTTTATGGAATTATTAAGAACTATCGTGAAGATAAATTGGAAGCATTACCTGGTAATACTATTGAAGAAACTTTAGAATTAAAGATTTCTGAAGTCCTTAATAAAGTTAGAGATAAAGTCGGAGATCATGTATCTTCTGTAATAAATGAAGATAATAATATTATGATTATGGCAGGTTCTGGAGCCAAAGGTAATCTTCTTAATCTTGCGATGATGTCTTCGGTTGTTGGACAACAGGCTATTGGTGGTAAGAGAGTAGAAGGTGGATATTCTGGAAGGGCCTTAAGTATATTTAAAAAAGGAGATTTAAGTCCTGAGGCAAGGGGGTTTGTAGATAAAGGTTATAAAAAAGGGATGTCTCCTCACGAATATTTCTTCAGCGCAATGACTGGAAGAGATGCTTTAATGGATACAGCACTTAGAACTCCTAAGTCGGGTTATTTGTATAGGAGATTATCTAATGCTCTGCAAGATATAAGAGTAGAATATGATAGTACTGTAAGAGATGCTAGAAAAAGAATTATACAATTTAAATATGGAGACGATAGTATTGATGTTTCTAAAAGTTATGGTGGTTCAATTAACTTCAAAGGTATTGTAAAACAGGTTAAAGGAAAATGACAGACTTATATAAAAAATATGAAGGAAAACTGCCTAGAAGAGTGTTAGAAAATATAAAGTTAGAATCTGAAAAACAAAAATTAAGTTCTACTCAAATTGGCAAGGCCTTAGATATGGCTAGCAAAGAATATCAAAGTTCTTTAATTACTCCTGGAGAATCTATAGGAATTGTTACTGCTGAAAGTTTTGGTGAACCTGGTACTCAAATGACTCTTAATGTTTTCCATATGGCAGGAGTAGCAGAGATGCAGGTTACAAGAGGTTTGCCCAGGTTAATTGAAATTTTTGATGCTAGAAAAGTTCCTTCTACTCCTTCCATGAGTGTATATTTGAAACCAGATTATGTCAAAGATGAGAAAACAATAAGAAAAGTATCTAGTTTTATTAAAGAAATTACATTAAAGGAAATAAGTTCTTCATTTTCATTGAATATGCTGAGAGGGTGTGTTGAAGTTATGCTTGATCAAAAGAGAATGAGAGATTATGGATTTACTCACAAACAAGTTATTGATTACTTAACTGAAAAATTAAAAGGAATAAACGTTAAAGAAATTAAAAATGGAGTTTTATTAAGAGAGTCAGATGAAGAAAGTGATTTATCTGGTTTATTTAAGTTGAGAGAGAAATCAAAAGATACTATAATAAGAGGAGTTAAAGGAATCACTCAAGTTTTACCTACTAAAAAAGATGGAAAATTTGTGGTTTTGTGTGCTGGAACTAATTTGAAAGAAGTTCTTGATATGAAAGAAGTAGATAGTAAGAGCGTAACATCTAACGATTTATATGAAGTTGCTTCAGTTTTAGGGATTGAAGCTGCAAGGCAAGTTATAATTAATGAGGCAGTTTCAGTTATTGAAAATCAAGGTTTAGATGTTGATATAAGACATGTTATGCTTTTGGCAGACATTATGACTAATATTGGAGAGATTAAAGGTATTACTAGAGGTGGAATCGGTGGAGAAAAAGAATCAGTGCTTGCTAGGGCAAGTTTTGAAACACCTATGAAACACATAAGGAATGCTAGTCTTATTGGAGAAGTAGATAATCTTAGAAGCGTAATAGAAAACGTTATTATAAACCAACCAGTTCCATTAGGTACTGGTTTACCTGGATTAATTGTTAAAGAAAATAAGAAGAAAAAATGAGTTTAGCAGATGCATTGAAGAAGGAAAAACTTGTAATTGGGACTGAATCTACTTTGAAAGCCCTGAAAAAAGGCAAGGCTAAGGAAGTTTTCTTGGCTAAAAACTGTCCTGAAAATCTTAGAGAACAAATTAAGAAATATTGTGAAATCTCTGGTGCAAAATTGAATGAATTAGACCAAACTAATGAAGAATTAGGTGCTACTTGCAAAAAATCTTTTTCTATAAATTCTTGTTATTATTAAAATGAAGTTAAATTTAGAATTAATTCAATACATAAATCTTTTTGAGAAAATTACTAGGACTAAAGTTAAGAATTGTTTTTATCATAAGGATAAATTAGTTTTTGTTGTTGAAGAAGGCCAGGGCCGTAAGGCTGTTGGAAAAAAAGCTTACAATGTACAGAAAATTACTAAACTAATTAATAAAAAAATAAAAATTGTTGAGTATAATAAGGACCCAGTTAAATTTATAAATAGCTTCGTTTCACCGATAGATATAGAGCGTACAGATCTTTCCGATAATGTTATAAACTTAAAGGTCAAAACTGCAAAAGATAAAGGCCTTCTAATCGGTAGAAATGGTCAAAATCTTGAGAATATCAAGAAGATAATGGATTATTATTTTAAAATAAAAGACGTTAAAATTTTGTAATATGGCAAAAAAATCAAAAGGACTTGGATCAGGAAGAAAACTGAAAAGGGCTAGAAAGAAGTTTAAGTGGAGTGATCAATATTTTACAAAAAGAGCTTTAGATCTAAAAAAGGAGTCAGACCCTCTTAGTGCTAGTCATCAAGCTAATGCAATAGTTCTTGAAAAAGTTCAAATTGAAGCTAAGCAGCCAAATTCAGCTTTAAGAAAATGTATAAAATGTCAATTAGTTAAAAATGGAAGAAAAATAACTGCTTTCGTTCCAGGAGATAATGCTATCAAATTTATAGATGAACACGATAATGTAATTGTCGAGTGCATTGGTGGAGCTAAGGGGAGATCTAAAGGAGATCTTTCAGGAATTAGATGGCAAGTGTTAAAAGTTAATGATCAGTCTTTGAAAGCATTGCTTTCTGGTAAAATAGAGAAAGGTAGAAGATGAAATTATTTAATAAATGGGAAACGGAAGGTATTAAAGTTGAAGAAGAAGCTCTTAGACCTTATATTTATTTACCAGATATTCTTGTTCCTAGAACTGGCGGAAAGAATGCTAGAGGTCAAAGAGTATGGGCTCAGAAAACTCACCTTGTTGAAAGATTAATGAATAAGTTAATGGTTCCTGGACATGCTAAAAAACACAAACATAAAAGAACTTCTGGAAGAAATACTGGAAAGGCATTGAATGTTCAGAATATTGTTTTAGATGCCTTTGAGAAAATTGAAAAGAAAACAAGTAAAAATCCAGTTGAAGTTTTTGTTAAAGCTGTAGAAAATGCTTGTCCTAGGGAAGAAGTTACAGGTATTGAATATGGTGGTGCAAGATATTCTAAAGCTGTGGAAATTTCTCCTTTGAGGAGAGTGGATCTTGCTTTGAGATTTATGGTTTGGGGATCTTATGCTAAGTCATTTAATTCTAAGGCTAAAATTGCAGATACTTTGGCTGCCGAAATATTGGGGGCTTATCAATTGGATACTAATTCTAGTAATGCTTTGTCTAAGAAGTTAGAACTAGAAAGACAGGCTGACGCTTCTAGATAATTCTTAAAATCCAGTTACTTTTATTGTTAATATAAGAATTGCAACTGCTATTCCCATTGTTAAGAAATAAATTTGTTTACTCCAATTCAAAACTTTCTTTCCATCTAGATTCCAGACTGGGATTAAATTGAAAACTGCTAACCATGCATTGATTAAGGCACCATAGGTAAATAGACTAGATAATATGCTTGGTAAAGTTATCCCAAATGTTAAAAATGATAGTCCTAAGAAGACCAGTGCTAAAATTATATTTATTGCTGGACCAGCGATGCTGATTCTACCATTTTTTTCTCTTGTTAAATATCCTTGAATCATTACTGCTCCAGGTGCAGCAAAAATTATTCCAAAGAAACTCATTGCTATGGCTAAGATTAACATAAAATCAAAGGATCTAAATTCTGCAAAACAATTATATTTTTGTGCGAAATATTTATGACCCAACTCATGAAGTAAAAAACCACTTCCAACTGCAATTATTGAGATAATAAACATTGCTCCAAATTCTGGAGAAAAAATTCTTCCTCCAGATAATAAAATAGCGAAAGCTAAGGAAACTGCTAGTCCTCCTTTCATCAAATGTTCTATTTCCGTATGGCTGAAATGCATTTTAGTAAATTTATTACCCAAAAGTTTATAAATAATATCTTTTCTCGTCAATCCTATGGCTGATAAGACCACTGAAAAAATTAAAGAGATTATGAAGACTCCTGAAAAAATTAGAAATATTGCTATCTGTGCTCACATTGATCACGGTAAAACTACTTTTTCTGACAATTTACTTTCTGGAGCAGGTATGATTTCTGAAGAATTAGCAGGTAAACAATTAGCTTTAGATTTTCATGCTGATGAATCTGAAAGAGGAATTACTATTGATTCTGCTAATGTAAGTATGGTTCACAAGGTTAATGATCAAGAGCATCTTATTAATTTAATTGATACTCCTGGACACGTTGATTTTGGGGGAGATGTTACAAGAGCTATGAGGGCCGTTGATGGTGCAATAGTTCTTTGTGATGCTGTTGAAGGTATAATGCCTCAGACAGAAATTGTTCTTAAACAAGCCTTGAAAGAATATGTTAAGCCAATTTTATTTATTAACAAAGTTGATAGATTAATCAGAGAAGTTAAATTAACTCCTGAAGAAATGCAAGCAAGATTTGTTAAAATAATTAATCATATTAATAAATTAATCAGATCAATGGCCCCTGATAAATTTAAGGAAGAATGGACTGTTAATGTTCAGGATGGAAGTGTATGTTTTGGTTCTGCCTTTCATAATTGGGCACTAAGTTTACCTTACATGCAAAAAAAAGAGATGGGTTTCAAAGATATTATTGATGCTTATGAAGGTGATGAATGGAAAGGATTGATTAAAAGAGCTCCAATTCATGAAGTTGTTTTAGATTCGGTTGTTAAACATCACCCTAACCCTACAGAAGCTCAACCTTATAGAATACCAAATATTTGGCATGGTGATTTGGAAGATAGTGTTGGTAAGTCTTTGCTTGCTGGAGATCCTAATGGTCCTGTTGCTTTTGTTGTTACTAAAATTGTTATAGACAAACACGCTGGAGAGATATCTGCAGGAAGATTATTTTCTGGCACAGTTAAACAAGGTCAAGAATTATATTTGAATGCAGGTAAACGAAAAGTTAGGGTGCAACAAGTTTCAGTCTATAAAGGTTCACAAAGAGTTGCATTTGATGAAATCTCTTCTGGTAATATTATTGGTATTGTTGGATTGAAAGATACTTTTGCTGGAGAAACCATATCTACAGAACCAATGGAACCCTTTGAAGCTATTAAACATGTTTTTGAACCTGTTATTACTAAGTCTATTGAAGCTAAGAAAGCTTCTGATTTGGCAAAATTAATTGAAATATTGAAACAAATTGGTAAGGAAGATCCTAGCATTAAAGTTGAAATTAATGAAGAAACTGGAGAGAATTTAATGCACGGAATGGGAGAATTACATTTAGAAATTATTGAAAACAGAATTAAAAGTGAGAAAGGATTAGATGTTCAAACTTCTCCACCTATTGTTGTCTATAGAGAGTCTGTTAATAAGTTAGGTCCAGAAGTTGAAGGTAAAAGCCCAAATAAACATAATAAGTTTTTTATTACTGTTGAACCTTTGGAAGAAAAATATGCTAATGCTATGAAGGAGGGTAAACTTCCTGAAACTAGAATTAAGAAAAAAGATAAATCTGTTGTTGAAACTTTAGTTAGTTTAGGAATGGATAATAAGCAAGCTAAAAAAGTTAGAGAATTGTATAAAGGAAATATGCTAATTGATGATACTAGGGGTATTGTTTATATTGGTGAAGTTATAGAAATGATAATGGATGCTGTTGAGCAGGTTATAGATGCAGGTCCTTTAGCTAGAGAACCATGTTCAAACTTATTAATTAGAATTAAGGATCTTAAGTTGCACGAAGATGCAATTCATAGAGGTCCTGCTCAAGTATATCCTGCAGTTAGAGAAGCTATAAAGGCATCTATGGATGGTGCTTCTGCATTTATATTAGAACCAGTTCAAATAATTCAAATAGAAAGTCCTGCTGAGTTTTTGGGAGATTTGTCTGCTTTAGTTCAAAATAAAAGAGGACAATTACTTAATGTTGATCAAGAAGGAGATCATATTACTGCTAAAGCCAAAATGCCAGTGGCAGAAATGTTTGGATTAGCTTCAGATATAAGATCTGCAACTTCAGGTAGAGGAAGTCAGTTTTTAGTTGATCAAATGTTTGAAAAACTACCTACAAATTTACAAAGTAAAGTTGTTCAACAAATAAGGTCAAGAAAGGGCCTTAGTGAAAACGCATAATTCAACGAAAGCTTTTTAAAGTGCACAAATTTCAAAATTCTATTATAATTATTATTTGGAGGAAATATAATGGCAAAGGAAAAACCACACGTAAATATTGTTTTCATTGGTCATGTAGACGCTGGTAAGTCTACTTCAGTCGGTAGATTGATGTTTGATTCAGGAAACATAGATGAACAAGCAATGAGAAAGCTAAAAGATAAGGCTCAAGAATTAGGTAAGGCCGGTTTTGAGTTCGCTTTCGTTATGGATAATTTGAAGGAAGAGCAAGAAAGAGGAGTTACTATTGATCTTTCTCACAAGAAATTCAATACTAATAAGTTTGAATATACTATAATTGATGCTCCTGGACACAAAGATTTTATTAAAAATATGATCACAGGTGCAAGTCAGGCAGATACTGCTATTTTAGTTGTTGCTGCTACTGATGAAGATGTTCAACCACAAACTAAAGAACATTTGTTCTTGTCTAAAACTTTAGGTGTAAGTCAGTTGTGTATCATGGTTAATAAAATGGATGCAGTTGATTACGCTGAAGATAAATTCAACAAGACAAAAGAAAGAATGACTACTTTACTTCAACAAATAGGATTTAATCCTGAAGAAGTACCATTTATTCCCGCAAGTTCTTTACAAGGAGATAATGTTGCTAAGAAGTCAGAAAAAATGTCTTGGTATACTGGTCCAACTTTACTTGAACAATTGGACGTTTTCAAAGAACCAGAAAGACCAACTGATTTACCATTAAGGCTTCCTTTACAAGATGTTTATAGCATTAAAGGTATTGGAACTGTTCCTGTTGGTAGAGTTGAAACTGGTACAATGAAAATTGGCGATAAAGTTACAGTTATGCCAGCTAGAGATGGTAAAGGTGTAAATGGTGAAGTTAAAACTATAGAAATGCATCATGAAGAAATTAAAGAAGCTATTCCTGGTGACAATTGTGGATTTGTTGTTAGGGGAATAGAAAAGAAAGATATTGCTAGAGGAGATGTTTTGGGACATTCAAGTGATCCTCCAACATTAGCTAGTGAATTTACTGCACAAATAGTTGTATTAAATCATCCTTCGGTTCTTACAGTTGGTTATACTCCTGTTTTCCACATGCACACTAATCAAACTGCATGTAAGATTACAGAATTAGTTAAGACTGTAGATCCTGCAAGCGGTGAAACTGTTAAGGAAAATCCAGATATGCTAAAAAATGGTGAAGTAGCAATTGTTAAAGTTGTTCCAACTAAACCTTTAGTATTAGAAAAAAATTCAGACATTCCTCAAATGGCAAGATTCGCTATTAGAGATGCAGGTCAAACTGTAGCTGCTGGAATGTGTACTGATTTAGTAAAGAAGGCTTAAAGCCTCTTTTTTTATTTCTACAGAAAACCTTATAAGTTGTTGATTGTCGCTTAGGTTTATACAAAATGCCTGAAATAATGCCTTTTGGCAAATACAAGGGAAGATCAGTTGAACAAATTGTTTTAAAAGATTACAAATATTTTGATTATGTTATGAATAATATGTCTTTACATTCTTTTTCTTTGAATGAAAGATTTGATCATGTTGATAAAGTTGTAAATAATTTTGTTTCTGAAGTCAATTGTGCTACTTGTAATGAACTTCCTGCAGAAAAAATAAGTATATATCAGGGTTTTGATAGTTATAGGGTTTCTGATTTGAGTCATGTTTATTGTTCTTATGATTGTTATTATGAAGATCCTGTAATTTCTCATAAAGCAATTCTTCAAGATTTAAAGTTTAATAATGCATTGTCTGATACTAAGTCTGATACTAATGGATTAGTAAAAGTAATGGCAGAATGTATGGGATTAAAGAGAGGAAGAAAAGATAAAAATTATCTTGAAAGTTTTTTTAATAAAGTTAAATTAAGAAGTGATGCAGAGTGTGACGTAGAAGTGGGTGAACAAATAAAATTTTGGGAGTAAAAATGGAAAAACAATATTTTGAAAGATGTGTATACGATGTAAAATATGAATCTTTTGATGGAATTCATATGTGTGAAGCTGAAAAATGTATTTACAAAGAAAATTATAAGACTAAAGATAATTTTTGTATGATGGGTGGACTAATAAGTATTCTTGAAAAAGATGCTAATGGTAAAAGTCCCCACGTTGGTATTGCTGGTAAGAAGTAGATAATTTTATAAAGAGTTCAAATCTGCAAAATAGTATAATGAAGAAAGCAAGAGTAAACTTAGCGAGTACTGAAATAGATAAACTCAATCAGATCTCTGATTCTATTATAGACATTGCTAAGAAAACAAAAGTTAAAGTTAATGGTCCAATACCTTTACCAACTAAAAAGTTGAAGCTCACTACTAGAAAAAGTCCTGATGGAGAAGGAAAGGCTTCTTGGGAAAGATATGAAATGAGAATTCATAAGAGGTTGATAGATTTAGGTGTTGATGAAAGAGCTCTAAGATTAGTTATGAGAGTTCCAATTCCTGAAGGTGTTAATATAGAAATTGACCTGTTAGAATGAAAGAACTATCTAAATGGATGAAAGAAGATCTTGAAAAACTTCTTGAACATGAAAAAACTTGTTCTTATAGGGAGAGTATTTGTGAAGAATACATGTATAATTTGAGTAAAAGAGGATATGATGTTAAAGAGTATAAGAACAGATATTACAAAATTCTGATTGAAAAGGTTGAAAGATAATTATTCTACTGTTACTAAAAATTTCTTTAAGTCCTTTTTTATTTGTTTTCCGAACTTTGTAAGGTCTCCCTTACCATTTAAAATTCTATTTTTTTTAACTGACCAATTAACCAATTAGAAGTCTTTTTGTTTTTTCCTAATAAATACTTTGCACAGCCAGTTTGTCCAAGTCTTTGTTGTAATCTTTTTCTTCTTTTTGGATAATATCTAAATAATTTATCTTTTAAGAAAGAAATGTTCTTAATAATTTCTATGGAACCAATTCTTATATATGCACTATTTTTTATTTCTTTGTATCCTATATGTTTGAATTTTAGAACTCTAAATATCTCTTTTAATATGCTAATTTCCTTTTTATTTGTTGAAATAACAATGTGTCCTCTTGATTTTGCACTTGGAGCTCCATCTCCTTCAAGAATTCCACAAATAAACTCAAGGGCTAATTCCTTATTTTTATCTCTTTTTATTTGATTTATTAGAAAGTTTAAGAGGTTGTTATAATACATAAGTACAAGTTGTCTATGTTCTCTAATGGATAATGCATCGTTTTTGTTTCTATTCTGTGCATTTTTTGTCTTAGATTTAATAATCCATATTTTTTGTTTAGGAATATTTAATGAGGTTTCTTTCAGTCAAAAGTTGTATAGTTTAGGAAACAGATAAATTTAGTGGTTCATCTACTCAACACTTACGCACTTCGCTAGGTTTCTTGGTTTGTCTACGTCGCATCCCCTCATTACTGCAATATGATACGCTAGTAGCTGTGTTGGTATTGAAGCTAGAATTGAAGTTAGATATTCTGAGGTTTTAGGAATATAAATTATTTCGTCTACTAATTGTTCTAATTGATTATTTTCTTTTGTAGTTATAGCTATGATTTTTCCGTTTCTACTTTTTACTTCTTCAATATTACTTAATATTTTTTGATATAATCTTCCATTTGGAGCTATGAATATTGTTGGCATATTATGATCAATTAATGCTATTGGTCCATGTTTCATTTCTGCTGCAGGATAGCCTTCTGCATGAATGTAAGAAATTTCTTTTAGTTTTAGTGCTCCCTCTAATGCTATTGGGAAGTTGTAATTCCTTCCTAAGTATAAAGCGTTTGATTTGTTGAAGTATTTTGTTGCTATTTTTCTTATGTGATTGTTTTCTTTATATGTTTCTTCTATTAATTTTGGTAGAGATTCTAGGTCTTTCATCATCTCTATAGCTTGTTTTCTACCAATTGTTTTCTTGATTCTTCCCAAGTAAATTGCTAGTAAATATAGTATTGTTAAATGTGATGTGAAAGTTTTTGTTGAAGCTACTCCTATTTCTTGTCCAGAGTGTAAGTAGATTCCCCCATCTACTAATCTTGAAATTGTTGATCCAACTGTATTTACTAATCCAATGGTCTTTATGTTATATTTTTGTGCTTCTTTTAGTGCGGCTGTTGTATCTGCTGTTTCTCCACTTTGAGATAAAGCTATTACTAGGTTATTTTTGTTTAAAACTGGATTTCTATATCTAAATTCTGAAGCGTATTCTGTTGTTGTTGGTATTCTTGCTATGTCTTCAAATAATTGTTTTCCTATCAAACCTGCGTGCCATGAGGTTCCGCAACCTACTATAATTATATTATCTATGTTCTCTATTTCCCTTTTAGATATGTTTAATCCCCCAAATTTTGAGGTTGCATTTTTGTAATCTATTCTTCCCTTGAATGCATTTTTTACTGTGGTGGATTGCTCGTATATTTCTTTAAGCATGAAGTGTGGAAATTCCCCTTTTGATATCTCAGAGATGTTCATCTTTAGTTTTGTAATTTTTCTATCTACGGGTATGTTTTCTAGATTTCTTATAGTGTAATCTCTTTGTTCTAAAATTGCTATGTCTCCATCTTGTAAATATATTATGTTATTTGTATATTTTAAAATTGGAACAACGTCTGATGCTACTAGCGTTTCATTATCTCCGATGCCTAGAACTAGCGGGCTAGATTTTCTTGCTACAAATATTTTATTTAGATTATTTTTATGTAACATAACAATAGAGTATGCACCTTCTAAGAGATTTAGTGTTTCTGTGAATGCTTCTTCTATTGTTTTGTTTTTTTGTAGAAAATCTTCTATTAGGTGTGCTATAACTTCAGTATCTGTGTTAGATTTGAAGTTATGATTTTTTAGGAGGTGTTTTAATTCTTGGTGATTTTCTATTATTCCGTTGTGAACTATTGAGATTGAGTTTTTGCAGTCATAATGTGGATGTGCGTTTGAAAAAGAAGGTTTACCATGTGTGCTCCAACGTGTGTGTGCAATTCCTATTTTTGAAGGTGAATGGTTTGCTGCTTTTTCTAGAACTTCTACTTTACCGACTACTTTTTTTGAGCTTATTTTTTTATTTTCTATTAGAGATAGTCCACAAGAGTCGTATCCTCTGTATTCTAGTTTTTTTAATCCATTTATGAGAACAGGTGTCGCCTCTTTTTCTCCAATATAACCAATTATACCACACATAGTAATTTTTTATTTTTGTCTTTTTTAAACTATTATGAATGACTGTTCTATTCGTGTAAAGTTTTATAAAGTATTGATTTTTGTTTTTTCTTATGCCGCGATCGCATAATCTGGTATTGCACAGAATCTTATAACTTTAGGTATAAGGTGTGTAAGCCTGGAAAAATCCAGAAAGATACCAGTTAGCCTGACCCGCAAGGGTGTCTGGGTTCAAATCCCAGTCGCGGCGCTCTTTTTATTTAGTTTTTTTGTTGTAATCGTGAATTCTTAATTTCTTTTCAGCGTATTCTGTAGCTTTTCTCCAAAACTCTATAGGATCAGATCTGTATAATTCTATTTCTTTTTTCTGAAATTCATTGTAATAAATGCATTTTAAACGATCATATTCGTTGACAGGAATATCAAGTTTTTCTTCTTCTATTTTTTCCTCTAAACTTTCTTTTTTTTGGTTTTTTTTCTTTAAAAACTTCATAGTCTTGATAATTTTATAGAGGTGTAATTATTAAATCTTGTTAATATGATATTAATTTGTTGCTTTTAGTTAACTTTATATAGTAGCTATTCGGGCTAATTCTATCAATCAAAAGGAGTACAAAATAAATGAAAGGAAAAGTTAAATTTTTCAATGCAACTAAAGGTTTTGGTTTCGTTGCTGCTGAAGATGGAAAAGAATACTTTGTACACATCTCCGGATTAAAAGAAGGAGAAAAATTGTATGAAGATGACGCTGTTACCTTCGATGTTGAAGAAGGTGAAAGAGGTCCTAAGGCAGTTAATGTTGCAAAAGATGATTCTGGTGAAGAGTCTGCTGCAGAAGAACCGATGGAAGAAGCTGCTGAAGAAGAATCCGAAGAAGCTAGTGAAGAACCTGCTGAAGAAGAATCCGAAGAATAATTAATATCACAAAATCATATTAATTTCTCAAATTTTTTTTATTTTTTATATAATGTTGGAAGTTTTTGTCTCTTTTTTCACACCTATCTTATGTATAAGTCTAAAAGCGTCCAGAAACTTCCAAGTTTGGAATTATTTCTTAATTTAAAATATTTATGAAAAAAATTATAAAGGATTAAATAATAATAATCTTATGAGAGAAAAGAGGTCTAGAAGTTTATTAAAAGGTGTTAGTTATAGGGCCCTGGCTATAATTGCTAGCATGTTGTTTGTTTATTTCTTAACTGAGAGCTATCAAATTGCTATTGCTCTTGGTATTTTTGAAACGGTGTTTAAGATATTTTTGTATTATATGCACGAAAGAGCTTGGAATCTTGTTATGTGGGGGAAGAGTAAATGAAAATCTTAGATAAGCTACCTAAAGATTATACATATGATCTTCCTTTGGAAGAATTAGATAATGAAAATTTGAATGCTAAGATTATGATTGATGTATTTAAGGAATTAAGTTATAGGCTTGAAAGAAATCCAGGAAGATGCCCTTGGTGTAAACATTAGTTAGCTTTTTATATTAATTATATTTGTTAAATCTAAAATGGAATACAAAGCAGAAAATTATGATAATTTATTAGGTTTGGAAGGTTTTAGTGATGATTTGTTGAATAATCATTTTACACTGTATCAAGGATATGTAACAAATACAAATAATGTTCTTAAATTGTTAAAAAAAGCTGATGTTTATGAATATGGTGAGCTCAAAAGAAGATTTGGCTGGGAATTTAATGGGATGAGGTTACATGAGTTGTATTTTGATAACCTGAGTAAAAATTCTAGTTCTTTGGATAAGAGTTCTGAGTTGTATAAAAAAATAGTTAGTGATTTTGGTTCTTTTGAGAACTGGAAAAAAGATTTCAAATCTTCGGGGGGAATGAGGGGAATTGGATGGGTTGTTTTAGCTTATGATAAAGATGCTGATAAGTTGTTTAATATTTGGATTAATGAACATGATATTGGACATTTGATAGGTGCCTCTCCTTTATTAGTTATGGATGTTTTTGAACATGCCTTTATGATGGATTATGGATTGAAGAAGGCAGAATATATTGAAGCGTTCTTTAAAGCTATTGATTGGAATGTAGTTTCTGAAAGACTCTAGAAATCTAAAACAATATTCAGTCTTTCTTTTACTCTTTTTTCTATTTCTTCTAATTTATTGTTTTTCTTTTTCTTTATTTTACCTGTTCTTCTTCTTTCTTTTAATAAATGTCCTGAAGTTGTGAAGAATTCGTCTAATAATAAATCTTCTAGTGTGTAAAGTTGTACTTCTATTATTGGGTCTAGGGGATAATTTAATGTTCTTAGATAATGTTTTATGTGATTTATATTTGTATTATTTTCTGCAGTATAATCTATCTTTTTTACTGAAATCCATTCTGTTGCTCTTTTAGAATTTTTTTCTAGTTGTCCTTCATATGTAACTAAGTCATTTAGTTTGGACCTCATATTTTTGTCTAATTTTGGTACACATATTCTAATTCCAAACAAATCTCTTAAATTGTAATTTATTCTGTAGAAATTTTTTGGATATATACTTGTAGTTTCTAAATCTGATATTGTTTTACTTGTTAGTTTTTCTATTATCGATTCTTTTGATTTTTGTCTTTGAAATATTGAATGAAAATTGTAGTGTTGATTTGGATTGTTTTGTACTAGGAAATCACATTTAGAAAAATTTATTCTTTCTAACATATTGTAAAAATGTTTATCTTCCTTTGAATCTTTTTTTTCTATCTTTTGTCTCCAATTGTGAGTATAGAGACATAATTCTATGTATTTATTGTCTTTTTCTGTTCTTACTAGTGGGTGTTTTCTGTTATGAGTTTGTTCTCCTTTGTGATATATTCTATAGAATTTTTTTAATTTATTAATCATATTTGTTGGTCTTTTTCTCATTAAGTTGTCTAATAAATCATATCTATTTTCTATTTTAACCGCTGTTAGTCTTGATCCATAATTTCTTGCTAAAACGTGAGTTTGGAATTTATTTAATAATTCATAACCAACTTCAAATCTTTCTTCTAAATGTTTGTTAATTTCTTTTAATTCCCTTTTAAGAAGCTTATAAGAATTATATGGATCGATAGCATAGTTTAGAATTCTTCCTGTTTCTAACATTTCTATGTCTAACTTCATAAATAATCGACTTAGATGGAGCTTATAAAACTTTATTTCAGAACTTTATTTGTTTCTAAGTACCAAATGTAAAGATCTAGCTCTGCCATAGAAAGATTTGTTTTTTCACAGAATGAATTTAGTTTAGATTCTATCTTTTTGTAGTTGTTTTTATTTAGTGTTTTTGGTATTTCTTTTATTAGTTTATTTTCTTTCATTGATCTTAGAATATGTCTGTCTAGTATTGCTAGATTTTTGTATCCTACGTTTCTTAGGAAATGTGAGGCTTCTTTGTATCCAAAACCTTTAATGTTGTTTACTAGCCAATTTCTTGCTTTTTTTCTTCTTTGTTTTTTATTATTTTTTTTATTTTATTTTGTTTTCTTGCTTCAACTATGTATTTGGCTTTGTTGTTATGAAATCATTGTTTTTGTCGTGAAATGATTCGAATTCCTTTATTCTTGTATTTATCTTTTCTTTAGTTTTTGAGTTTATGTTGTTTATTTGTTGGATTAGGTTCATCTTGAAGTTTTCACTTTAATTTTTTTGCATTCTTTGTAAACTGGACATCTACTACAAAAAGGAGAAAGTGGTGTGCACGTATTTTGACCAAATGCTACTAATATTGAGTTTATACTTTTCCAATATTCTTTTGGAAGTTTTTTTCTTAATCTCATTTCTGTTTCATGAGGAGTTTTTGTTTTTATGTATCCCAATCTATTCATAATTCTGTGAACGTGCGTGTCTACACAAATTGCATGTTTATCAAAGGCTACTGCAACTACAAGATTTGCTGTTTTTCTTCCTACTCCAGGAAGTTTAATTAATTCTTCAACAGTTTCTGGAATCTTATTATTGAATTCTTTTAATGCTTTAGGTAATAATTTTAGATTTTTAGCCTTAGTTTTGTAAAAACCAACAGGATAAATTAGTTTTTCAAGTTCTTTTTTAGATATTTTTTCTAAATCTTTTATTTTCTCTACTTCAGTAAATAATTTTTTTGCAGCTAAGTGCGTAACTTCATCTTTAGTTCTTGCAGATAATATTGTTGTAAGTAAAACTTTGAAAGAATTTTTTGTTTGAACTTGAATTATATCTACTACCGGAACATCATAATTTACTACTTCTTTCTTTAAAATTTTGTAGACTTTGTCTATATTTGTCATTATAAACTTTTTATAAATTCTAGAACTTCGTTAGAGTGTGTTAATGGTTTTACCTTATCGTATATTTTAATTATTTTTTTACTTTTATTTAAAATGAATGTGGTTCTTGATATTCCCATGAATTTTCTTCCCATGAAAGATTTTTCACCATAAACTCCGTATTTATCTGAAACTTTGTAATCTGTGTCTGATAATAATGTAAATTCTAAGTTGTGAGTATCACAGAATTTAGTTTTTGATTTTTCATCTCCTCCAGAAATTCCAATTATAGTGGTATTTAGTTTTTTGAAGTGTTTTAAGTATTTGTTAAATTCATTAGCTTCTATTGTGCAACCAGGAGTATTATCTCTTGGATAAAAATAAATTATAGTATACTTTGATTTTATATCTTTTAGAGAATGGATTTTACAGTCTTTGTCTTTCAATGAGAATTCTGGTGCCTTATTTCCAAGTTTCATATGTATTTTACTATAATCTTCTTTATAAAATTTTGTTTATCTATTTTTGTTGGGATAGTTGAAAAATGTCAGATAGAAGATATATAGATAGATTGAGAGAATGGATAGAGTCTCTAAGTGATATTAGTTATTATAGAGATGAATATGATAACGTTTGTTATGGTAATTCTAAGCAGAAACATATAGTTCATTTGCATGCCTATAATTTACACGCAGATATTGAAGTGAATGATTCTGATAAATTTAAAGAATATTTAGAGAAGTATGAACTTAGGTCTCATGAATGGAATCCAGATAAGTGGTTGATTGTTGATGTTGATGATTGGAAAAAATATGATGTTGCTAAGGAAATAATACATCATGTTTATGATAGTTAGATTTTTATATTCTAATTTTTAGAAAAAAATAGGATGAAACGTAATAAATATTATCCTAGCCATTATATTGATGGAGTTAGAAAAAGAAATTGTGTTAAAAAGAGAGTGACGAGGGATAAAGAAATAAGAGATTGTAGTTTAACTGAAATTCTTGAGGGTTTGGAATATATTGATGATAAAAACTTAGTACATAATTATTTGAGAAGTTATTATAATCCTCAAACTTATTTTAAGAATTTTTGATTATCTTTCCTGAAGAGTATTTCCATTAAGATTATTGTTTAATCTATATGTTAAATAGAATCTTGCTCTTGCTCCTTGATCTTTAGTTAAAAATTCTCTGTCTCCATATCTACTCATTAGGTTATCTAGTGGTGGCGTATAATCTGGCCCACATTCTTCGTATTCACTTTGTTCTTCTCCAGGTTTCTGTGTTTGAAAGATATAGCTGCATTCTAATGCTTCTTCACAAAAAGTATAACAATCATATGAAGTATCACATATATAGTCTCCAATTTTGTAACATTCTTCTGCTGAGTTTGCCCAGTTCGGAGGACCACTAACAGGATAGTCGTCTGTTTCTACAGGAGTTAAGCCTTCTATGCTGTCTCTTGGAGGTGCCTGACTATCTTTGTGTGTATGTCTAAGTCCTAGGGCATGGCCAAGTTCATGAGAAGGGATAAAACTAGTTTCTAAAGTTGTTGCCCTAACTGTTGTTAAATGATATTCTGAATTTGTCCAAGGATAATGACTATAAGCCCCCCAGCCGTCTGTGACTAAAACTATGTTTAGATTAGTAGGATTGTAATTGTTTTTGAATTCTTCTCCTAAATCAGACACTGAAACTCCATCTCCATATTCTATTGTTGTTTCTCCTGCTGTGTTTTCTGTTTCTCCAAGTTCTGGAAATTGAGAGTTTACGTATATTGCTTCTTCTAGTTCAAAGTTTATTCCATGGGAGTTGTAAACAGTGTTTATTAGATCTATCCCTTTTTGTATTGATTCTTCATTAGATATGTATTGATTATTGTCTTTGTAAACGAAAAAAGTTAAACCTATTGTTTTTGAAGGTCCGTTTAAACAGTTTAAGCCAGGATATGGAAACTCTTCGGATGTTTCTTCCCAGTATTCATATTCATTACAGTAATCTGTTTCTTGTGAACAACTACTTATTAGAATTAGGGTTAGGATTATAATTATCTCTTTTTTCATTATTTTATCTTGAATTTGTTATTTTAAAAAGTTAATCTTTTATACTAAGTTATTAAATCATAACTATGAGAGTATATTATACTCCAAGATGTAGTAAGTGTAGAATTGCTAAAGCCTTTTTAGGAAAAAATAATCTTAAATTTGAAATTGCATCATATATTACCTATCATAATTTATTTTTTAAAATAGATTTCTAAGTTTTGAGTATGAAAAGAATTTACCTTTTATACTGAGATAGTTTTTTATAATAAGTATTAATTCTGAGGAAAAATAGTAATATTTAAATGGTAAGATATTCTTACTTTATTAAAATGGAAGTAACTAAAATAAGCTCAAAGGGACAGATTGTAATTCCTGAAGAAATAAGAGAAGATATTGAAGTTGGTACTGCCTTTGTTGTTTCAAAACATAATAATATGATTATATTGAAAAAAGTTGAAGGTCTTTCTGAAAAGGAAATTAAGGAATTAAAAGAACTTAATAATATATGGAAAGATATCGATGCAGGTAAGTGTGAATCTTATAGTGAAAAAAAATTCTTTGAAAAGTTAAAAGAATGGTAAGAATTATACCTTCTAAGAAATCTTTTAAAGATGTAAAAAAGCTAGATAATGTTTTGAGAGAAAAATTAGAAAAACAAATTAAAAAAATTATAGAAACTCCTCAACTGGGTAAACCTCTGAGATATAAACGTGGAGAACGTTCTTTGTATGTCAAACCTTTTAGATTGATATATGCGGTTAGAGGCGGTGATTTAATTCTTTTAAAGTTTGATCACAGAAAAGAAGTTTATTAGTTAGGTTTTTATAATAATACCTAACTCTAATTTTTGATGAAAAAGAATTTGATTTTGGTTTTGTTATTGGTAGTTTCTTCTGTTTGTGCTGAAGAAGAATATTCTTTTGAGAAAGCTGAAGAATTAAAACCTTTAATTGAGTGGAGAGATTATAGTTCTGAAGCATTTCAGGAAGCATTGGATGAAAATAAGCCTGTTTTTCTTTTGTTGACTGCCCCTTCTTGGTGTTATTGGTGTCAAGTATATGAAAGTGAAGATTATTTGTTTAATTCTAGAGTTGTTGAACTTCTAAATGAGGAATTTATTCCGGTTTATGTTGATGCAGATAAGAGGCAAGATTTAACTAGACAGTATCTTGAAGGGGGTTGGCCTTCTACTACAGTAATGACTCCTTCTGGTGAAAGAATATATGGTTATTCTGGACCAAGGGCTGTAGATAATATGCTTGCCAATTTGGATCAGGCTGTTAACTATGTTAAGACTTCATCCTCTAATCTTGTTATTAATTATAACTATGAAAAAAAAGAACAAGTAATACCTACTGAAGACCAATTGAACAATCTAATAAATAATTATCAATATACTCTATTAGGTTCTTATGATTATGTTTATGGTGGGTTTGGTTCTGGTCAAAAATTTCCTCAAGGCAGAAGTTTAGATTATTCTTTGGAATTATACGAAAAAACTGAAGATGAACAATGGTTGAATTTAGTAAAAAATACTTTAGAAAATCAGTATACTAGTATTGGAGATTTGGATACTAATTATAATTTATTTGATCCTGTTGAAGGTGGATTTCACAGGTATGGTACTGAACGAGATTGGACCCCTCCGCATTATGAAAAAATGTTGTATGATAATGTAAGATTGCTGAAAACTTATTATCATTTAAGGCAAATTGAAGATTATCCTTTAGTTAATGAAGTTGTTGATAAGACTTTAGAGTATATTGAATTAAATTATTATGATTCTAATGGTGGGTTTTATGGTAATACAGATGTTAATGGTGAAGATGCTTATTATGGTAAGATTGAAAGAGGAGAGAAAGCGAGAGTAGAAAAAACAAAGTATACTGATTGGAATTCTGAGGCGATTTTGACTTATCTTTATTTATATGATGTTAATGGAGATTCTAAGTATAAAGAAATGGCTTCTAAATCTTTGGACTTTTTTGCTGATGAAATGATTGAGGAAGGTGCCTATCATTATTTTGATGGTGAAAAAGGAGTTAGAGGTAATTTACTAGACAATTCTTACTTAATGTTAGCTTTTGTTGAAGGTTATGAAGTTTTGAATAATGAAAGATATTTATTTATGGCTAAAAGATTAGCTGATTATAGTTTAGATAATTTATATGATTGGAACTCTGGTGGATTTTTTGAAAGAAATAGTCCTGATGTTGGCATCTATGCTTTAGGAGACAATGTTTTGTTATCTAAACCTAGTCAAGAGAATGGAGTTATTACTTATGCTTTGCTTAAACTTTATTCTGTTGAAAATGATGTTATATATTTAGGTTCTGCTATTAGAACATTAGGGATAAACGAAATTAGTAGTTTGGATAGAGGATACTATTCTGTTAAATCTGCTGAATATATCTTAGAAAATGATTTGTTAGAGCTTGATTTGTCTGAATTTAATGATATTGAAGACTTAGAACTAGAAAGTTTTTGGTTAAGTGATTTGCTAGAGGATAAACTTACTAATTTTGTCGTTTCTAATGAAGGTTTAGAAGTTTTAGATGGATCCTTAATTATATTGATATTGATTGCTTTGTTTGCAGGTTTGATTTCCTTTGCTTCACCATGCAGTTTGCCAATAATTCCTGCTTATGTTGCTTATGCTTTTAATTCTTCAAAGAAAAATATTAAGGGAATGACTTTGAGCTTCTTTTTAGGTTTAAGTCTGGTTTTTATTTTGTTAGGAATGACTTCTACTTTTATTGGGCAATTTTTGAAGTCTAATATTTTGTTGTTCTCTAAATTTGCTGGTTTAGTTTTAATTTTCTTTGGTTTGTATATTTTGTCAGAAAGAGGTTTCTCAGGTTTTAGTGTTAAAAGAAATAAACCTAAATCTTATTTTGGATCTTTTTTATTTGGTGCTATGTTTAGTTTATCTTGGACTCCGTGTGTCGGCCCTATTTTAGTTGCTATTCTGTTGTTGGCTTCTACAGTAGGCTCTGTTTTGAATGGTGGTGTTTTATTATTGTTTTATTCTATTGGTTTGGCACTACCTTTGGTTTTAATATCTTTATATTTAGATAAAGTTGATAAGAGCTCTAAATTGTGGAGATTTATTGAGGGTAAGGAGTTGAAAATTGGTAGACTTAAAATCCATAGGAATACTTTGATTTCTGGTTTGTTATTTGTTATTTTGGGTTATTTGATTTATTCTGGAGTTCTTTATAGTTTTAATCAATATATTACTTCTAGCTTCTTGCAGGAATTTATATTTGATGTTGAAGATAGGTTATTAAGTCTTATTAGATAGGTTTTTAAATTGTTCTTAATCTTTTTTGTTTATGAAAAATAAAATTGTAGGATATATGGTTATAGGAATTTCTTTAGTCATAGGTTTCATAATTTATTCTTTTAATAAAGCATTAAGTAATATTGTTAGTACTACTTGTTCTCATGGTCCAGATTGTGCGATGTGGCAATCTATAGATTTTCAAACTAACACTAGTATAATCTTAATGATTGCAGTTATTTGTGTAGGATTTTATTTAGTGTTTTTTACCGAAGATAAGAAGAAATCTGTGAATAAGATAAAATATTCTGAACTATGCAAAAGATTAAACAAAGATGAGAATATTGTCTTAAATAAAATTGTAGAAGCAAATGGGACAATATTTCAATCAGAGATAGTAGAAAAAACAGGATTCAACAAAGTTAAGGTTACTAGACTCTTAGATTCTCTTGAAGGTAAGAGAATTATTACAAGAAGAAGAAGAGGAATGACAAATGTGGTTATTCTGAATAAAGAATCTTGAGTGAGACTAGTTTCTTACAACCTATTATAAGGAGTTTCACCCATAAAACTCACTATGAAAGATTTAACTATTCACATTTCAGGTATGACTTGTGGAAGTTGTGAAAAGATACTTGAAAGTTCTCTAGATGTTACTGGAGTAAGAAGAGTAAAGGCAGATTATGAAAAAAGTGCTCTAAGAATTAAATTTGATGAGAATAAGATTTCTAAAGAAGAGATATTTAATATAATTACAGAAAATGGATACACTCCTAATGATAAGAAGCCAAAGGGGTCTAAATTATATTTGTCCATTGCATTAGGACTAGGATTTCTTTTATTTGGAGCTTATTTAATAACTAAAAATACTATTGGATTAGATTTCTTTCCCGATTTAACTCAAAAAACATCTTTATTATTATTATTCTTTCTGGGATTATTAACTGGATTTCATTGTATAAGTATGTGTGGTGGTTTTGTAGTTTCTTATGCTGCTAAAGCTAAATCAAAAGTAAGAGCACATATAGAATATGGGGTTGGAAAAACCGCAGGTTATGCTTTCTTTGGAGGGATGTTTGGTTTATTTGGATCTTTTATAGCATTCACTCCTAAAATAAGGGGATATGCGGCAATATTTGCAGGATTGTTTCTTATAATTTTTGGACTTAATATGTTAAATCTCTCCCCTTGGTTAAGAAAAATCAGAATAAAACCTCCAAAGTTCTTGAATAAATATACTGCTAGTGCACATAAATCTAAGAGTCCATTAAAGATTGGATTGTTAAATAGTTTGTTGATTGCATGCGGTCCTTTACAGGCAATGTATATTTATGCTGCTGCAACAGGAGATTTCTTTCAAGGGGCACTAAGTTTGGCAGTCTTTGGTTTAGGAACATTACCTGTTCTTTTGGGATTTGGAATGGTAGCTTCTATGATTAGTGCAGGTTCTACTAAAAAAATATTGAAAATCTCTGCAATAGTTGTTATTTTATTAGGTACTGTTATGTTAAATAGAGGATTAGCTCTTACTGGAAGTGGTTATGATGTTAATAGTTTAGTTATTGGTGCAAGTGTTGGAAGCAATTATGATGATCTTCCCTCAAATGAAGTTGCAGCAATGAATGGGAATTATCAAGAGATTAATATGGAAGTCAACAGGTACGGATGGTATCCAGATAAGTTTGTTTTACAAAAGGGAGTTCCTGTGAAATGGAATATTAATGGAAAAGAGATTAATGGATGTAATAATGCAATCCAAGTTCCAAAATACAATTTAAACTTTGATATAGAATATGGTGAACAGATAATAGAATTTACTCCTAACGAAGTAGGTAATGTTGCTTGGAGTTGTTTGATGGGGATGATTCCTGGAACTTTTATTGTAGTGGACGATCTTGGAACTTTAAATCAAGAAGAAATAACTGAGATAAATAATTTTCAAACTCCTACTGGCGGATCTTGCGGAGTAAGTGGTGGTGGATGCGGTTGTGGGGGAAGAGGATAAAATAGGGAGTATATAAGAATGGCTTATGAAGGATGTTCAATGATTGGAGGATATGGCCCTGGTGTTTTCTATTTAAACTGGGTATTTGTTGCTATAATTTTTTCAGTAATTTTTTGGGGAGTTTATTATCTTTTAACTAAAAACTTAGAATCTAAAGGGAGGAGAAAAAATGAAAAATAAAATAATTCTTGGAATGTTATTTATAATGTTCTTAGTATCTAGTTGTGATTCTAGTAATACTACTGGTGCAGTTTCTTATGGGGGAGAATTTGTTAAGATACCTTTATCTGAAATAAGTGATTCTGCTAAGTTCTATTCGCATGAATATAATGGAAAACAAATAAATTATTTTGCAGTTAGAGGTTCTGATGGAGAAATAAGAACTGCTTTTGATGCTTGTGATATTTGTGGAGGTTCTAAAGGATATAGACAAAGTGGAACAGATATGATTTGTAATAATTGTGGAAGAGTGTTTAGTATTGATGATCTTGGAACAAAAAATATTGGAGGAGGATGCTGGCCATCTTATCTGAGTCACAAAGTTGAAGGTAAAGATCTATTAATTAGTCTTGAAGAAATAGAACAAGGTGTTTTTAGGTTTTAATAAGAATTAAATAATCTAAAGATAGGTGAATAAACATGAAAAAAGTAAGACTATATGTCTCCGGAATGCATTGTGCAAGTTGCGCGATACTTGTAGATAAGTCTCTTAAAAAAGTTGAAGGTGTTAAAGATTCTAACACCAATTATTCAACCTCAAAATCTACTATTGAATTTGATGATTCTAAATCAAAAGTAGAAGATTTTATTAAAGAAATAAAAGAGCTCGGATATTCTGCAAGTGTCGATTCCGGGCACAGTCATGATCTTATGAAAAAAGAAGAAATTGGGAAATTTAGATTAAAATTTATTCTTTCTTTTATTTTTGCATTACCTGCTTTTATTCTAGGTATGTTCTTTATGAATAATCCTATTCCTTATCAAAATTATATTTTATGGTTCTTAGCTACTCCTGTTCAATTTTATGTGGGTGCGCAATTTTATGTGGGTGCATGGGGCGCATTAAAGAATAAAACAAGTAATATGGATACTCTTATCGCATTAGGTACAAGTGCTGCATATTTCTTTAGTGTTTATGTTGTTCTGTCTGGAGGAGAACACCAATATTTTGAAGCTTCTGCAGTTTTGATTACATTAGTTGTTTTTGGTAAATATTTAGAAGCTATTGCAAAAGGAAAAACTTCTGAAGCAATTAAGAAATTAATGAATCTAGCTCCGAAAAAAGCAACAGTTATTAGAGGAGGAAAAGAGATTGAAATCCCTGTCTCTCAGATAATATTGAATGATATAATATTAGTAAAACCTGGATCTAAGATTCCTGCTGATGGAATTGTTATTGAAGGGCATTCTAGTATTAATGAATCTATGATTACTGGAGAAAGTATACCTGTTGAAAAGAAAAAAGGAGATTCAGTAATTGGTGGAACTATAAATAAACAAGGTTCTTTTAAGTTTAAAGCTAATAAAGTTGGAAAAGAAACTACTTTAGCACACATAATTAAATTAATTGAAGATGCCCAATCTAAAAAAGCACCGATTCAAAGATTTGCAGATGTTGTCTCTTCTTATTTTGTTCCTTTTGTAATATTAATCTCGATTGTTACTTTTTTTTCTTGGTATTTTCTACTTGATTCTGAGGTTTCTTTTGCATTAATTGCTTCAGTTGCAGTCTTAGTTATTGCTTGTCCTTGTGCATTAGGTTTAGCTACTCCAACTGCAATTATGGTTGGAACCGGAAAAGGTGCTAAAAATGGGATTCTGATAAAAGGAGGGGACTCGTTGGAATCTGCCCATAAATTGAAAAGTGTGATATTTGATAAGACTGGAACTATCACTAAAGGAAAACCAGAAGTTACTAACATAATTAAGAAAGATAATATTTCTAAAAAAGAAGTTTTAGTTATTGCAGCAAGTCTTGAGAAGAACTCAGAACACCCTTTAGGCGAAGCTATTGTTGGAGCGGTTAAAGAAGAAAAATTGAAAAAGATAACTAACTTTGAAGCAATCCCTGGACATGGGATAAGTGCTAAAATAGGTTCTAGAATTTATCATTTGGGTAATAAGAATCTTATGAGAGATTATTCTGTTGATGTTAAATCTAGTTTAGAGGAATGTTATTCTCTTGAAGAAGAGGGTAAGACTGTTATGTTTCTTGCTGAAGATAATTCATTGATAGGACTTATTGCTGTAGAAGATACAATAAAGAAAACTTCTAAACAGGCAATTAATGAATTGAAGAAATTAGGAATTGAAGTTTATATGATAACTGGAGATAATGAGAGAACAGCAAAAGCTATAGCAAGAAAAGCAGGAATAGATAAAATATTTTCTGAAGTTTTGCCTGAAGATAAAGCAAATTATGTTAGTAAGTTACAATTCAAAGGTAATGTGGCAATGGTAGGAGATGGAATCAATGATGCTCCTGCTTTAGCTCAAGCAGATATTGGGATTGCAATGGGTTCTGGAACTGATGTAGCTATGGAGACTGGAGATGTTGTTTTAATGAATGATGATCTTCTTGATATTCCTAAAGCTTTTAAATTAAGTAAGATTACAATGTCTAAGATAAAACAGAATATGTTTTGGGCACTGTTTTACAACACTCTTGGAATACCTATTGCAGCAGGAGTTTTATATCCTTTTACAGGGTGGCTGTTGAATCCTATGATTGCTGGTGGCGCAATGGCAATGAGCTCAGTTAGTGTTGTGCTCAATTCTTTACTGTTAAAATCTAAAGAATTGTGAAATTATGAATGAGAATAGTTTCTATAAAGAATATGTTAGATTATTGAGAAAAGACAGTTATTTCAATATCTCTGAGGCAATTGAAAAAAGATTAAAATAATTCCATGCTTCAGAAATATTTTTAAATTCAAATAAAACAAGATATTGATGGATAGAATTAAATATGATAAAATTGTCGATAAATTTTATAATGATTTAAATTTAATGAAGAAAAGTCTTGAGAATATTACTGATTCTAATGATAATAAATTATATGAAATAAGTTCTAGTCTTTCTACTAATATTACTCGTATTAATAATTTTAAGGTGGGCCTTAATGAAGGTTGTTTGTTTTATGAAGGATTTGAAGATTTACATAAAGAATATTCTATATTTTGGAATAAGTTAAAAGATTATAAATCTGAAGAAGCATAGTTTTTTATATTTTGTTTAACTCTCTTTTTTATGAAAGAAACACCAATGGCTAAGGATTTGGAGGATATTATGAAATCTAATGGAGGAATAGCTCTTTGGAATATGGATATGAAGAATTCTATCTGGAAAGATAAAAAAGCAGAAAAGGAATATCTAAACTACTGGAATAATTTTTGTGAAGGATATCATAGACTTTTAGATTTTGTAAAAGATGCTGAGAAGAATGAGTATTTTTAGTTAGTTTTTTATATTACTTGTTTTAAATTTAAATTATGAATCAAATTTGGTTATATTCATTAGTTAGTGTTTTTATAGTTAGTTTAATATCTTTGATTGGAATATTAACTTTATCTATTAATACAAGAAAGTTGAGAAAGTTTTTGATTTATATGGTTAGTTTTTCTGCTGGAGCCCTACTTGGAGATGCATTTATACATTTATTACCTGAGGCCGTAGAAGAATTTGGTTTTGGAATTAATACTTCTTTATATGTTCTTTCAGGGATATTAGTTTTTTTTGTTTCTGAAAAAATAATAAAATGGAGACATTGTCATATGCACTATCATGATGATCATGTGCATTCTTTTGCTGTTATGAACTTAATTGGAGATGGGTTTCATAATTTTATAGATGGTTTAATTATTGCTGCTAGTTACCTAGTAAGTATTCCTGTGGGTATAGCTTCTACTTTAGCTGTTGCTTTTCATGAAATTCCACAAGAGATCGGGGACTTTGGAGTTTTATTACATGGGGGATATAGTAAGAAAAAAGCTTTAATTTTTAATTTCTTAACGGCTTTAACAGCAGTTGTGGGCGCAGTTGTAGGTTTATTAATAGGGAATTTCTTTGATAATATAACAATGTTTTTGATTCCTTTTGCAGCTGGAGGATTTATTTATATTGCTGGAGTCGATTTAATTCCTGAATTACATAGGGAAGTTAAAATTAAAAAATCTTTATTACAACTGTTATCTATTCTATTTGGTATCTTTGTTATGTACCTTTTGTTATTTCTTGAAGTTTAAAGTAAATATAGCATTTTCTGAATTATAGTTAACCTTTTAAATTACAATATTACTGTGTCTTTGGGAGGTTTTACGATAAAATGGTTGAAGGATATTGTATGAAGTGCAAGGGAAAAAAAGAAATGTCTGATGCTGTAGCAGATAAAATGGCTAATGGTAGAGACTGTGTTAAAGGTAAATGTCCTGATTGTAGCACTAAAATGTTCAAAATTGGTAAGATGTAATCATCTTATCTCTTATTTTTATTTTAATTAAAATGACTTATTCTGTTGTGACTTTCTATAAATATGAAAAAATAGAATATCCAGAGGATCTTAGAGATAATCTTAGATTGCTTTGTGAAGAACTAAATCTTTTTGGTAGAATTCTTATTGGTAAGGAGGGAATTAATGCTGGAGTTTCTGGTAAGAAAGAAAATGTTGATAAGTTTAAGTTAGAAATTTGTAATATTTTCGAAGGTTTGACTTTTAGAGAACATGATTGTGAAAAGAATACTTATCATAAGTTAGTTGTTAGATCTAGAAATGAAGTTGTTAATTTTGGTAAGAATGTTGATTTAGCTAATAGCGGGAAACATATTGAGCCTAAGAAATTAAAATCTATGATTGATAATGATGAAGATATTCTTCTTTTAGATGCAAGAAATGATTATGAGTTTGATATTGGTAAATTTAAAGGAGCTAAAACTTTACCCCTTAAAAATTTTAGAGAATTTCCTGAGAAAAGTAAAGATTTAGATAAAAATAAAAAAATAGTAATGTATTGTACCGGAGGAATTAGATGTGAAAAAGCTTCTGCCTATCTTAAAGAAGAAGGATTCAAAGATGTAAATCAACTTCAAGGCGGGATTATTAATTATCTTGAACAGTTTAATGATGGTAATTTTGAAGGTAATTTATTTGTTTTTGATGATAGATTAGTTGCTTATGATAATGATGCTATAGCTAATTGTTATTATTGTGATTTAAATTCTGATGAATATATTAATTGCCATAATATGGATTGTGATAAATTGTTTATTTGTTGTAAAAATTGTCAGGTTGAAATGAATAAAACTTGTTCTGAAGAATGTAAAATTGCCCCTAGACAAAGACCTGAAATAAAAAATAAGAATGTTTTAGGAGTTGTTACTAATTATTTTGCTAAGTTAAAAGTTGCTGAAGTTAAAACTTTAGATAAAATTAGTAAGAATTCTAAGATTTTAATCGAGGGTAAAACTACTAAAGAATTTGAACAAGAAATTAATGAATTAAGAAACGATGATTGTAATTCTATTGATGAGTGTAAAAGCGAAGAATTGATTACATTTCCTGTTTCTGAGAGAGTAAGAGTTAATGATAAAGTGTTTGTTTATAGTTAGCTTTTTATAGTTTAGTTTATTTAATGATTTTTATGTTTGGTTTAGGACTTTATGGGAATTTGATTGTTTTTTTGTTAATTTATACATTATCTGCACTAAAGATAGTTAAGGAATATGAGAGGGGAGTTAAATTTACTTTTGGAAAATATGTTGGTATTATTAATCCTGGATTGAGACTTGTTTTTCCGATGATTCAAGATTGGAGAAGAGTTGATATGAGAGTTAAGGCTATAGATGTTCCTGATCAAAATTGTATGACTAAAGATAATGTAAGTGTTAATGTTAATGCAGTTCTTTATTATAAAGTTAGTACTGCTGAAAAATCAATTTTAGAAGTAGAAAGTTATAATTATGCTGTTTCTCAACTTTCACAAACAACAATGAGAGATGTTGTTGGAGAAGTTACTTTAGATAAATTACTTGGAGAAAGAAAATCTATAAGTAAAAGAATTCAGCAAATAGTTGATAAAACTACGGACCCTTGGGGAATAAAAGTAGAAAGTGTTGAATTAAAACATATTGAGTTACCTGGTGATATGAAAAGAACTATGGCTAAGGAAGCTGAGGCAGAAAGAGAAAAAAGAGCAGTGATTATCAAGGCGCAAGGGGAAGTTATGGCTGCAGATAATATGGCTAAGGCCGCTAATACTTTAGCTAAATCTCAAGGGGCATTACATCTAAGAACTTTACAAACATTGAATGATTTAAGCTCTGATCAAAGTAACACTATAATTTTTGCTACACCTCTTGAAGTTCTAGAAGCGTTTAAAGGAATAGCAAAAAAGAAGCAGTAGTTTTTTATATTACTAATTTTAAAATTAATTATGAGAAATAAATCTTTGTTGAATTCAAATTATCTTGGAAGTATAGTTCTTGGATTGAATGATGCCTTAATTGAATTAACGGGTGCTATAGCTGGTATGACTTTTGCCTTTCAAAACACAAAAGTAATTAGTACTGCTGCAATTATCATAGGTTTGGCTGCAGCATTATCCATGGCAGTATCAGAATATTTATCTCAAAAAACTGAAAAGAGTAATCGTGTCTCATATAGGTCCGCAATTTATACTGGCTCTGCTTATTTGTTTACAGTTATCTTATTAGTAATTCCTTTTCTCTTAATTAGTAATGCATTTTTAGCCTTGGCACTTACAATAGGGATTGCTATATCTATAATATTCTTTTTTACGTTGTATTTATCTAAATTAAGACATTATAATTTTAAACAAAGATTTTTTGAAATGTTTGGATTAAGTATGGGCGTTGCATTCATCTCATTTATCTTTGGATTAATAATAAGAAACTTTTTCGGGGTTGAGGTCTAACCGGCTTTGCCTCATAAGTCTTTCAAAAGTTAGACTTTTGGGGCAACTGCTTCACTTTTGAGGCAAAAGTTAGTTTCTAATCCTAACTCGTTCATTTCTTGGATTACACAGCAGATATTATGAGCTATGACTTTGCATAAGACCTCATTAAGCTGTGCTGTCCATAGTTTGCTTCTTACTCTGTCCCCAAACTTGCTTTTAATCATGTTTACTGTGCTTTCTGCGTTGCTTCTGCTATGGTAATGAGTAAGATACTCTTCGTTATTGAGCATGAAGTAATGATACATTTTCTTCCATATCATGCCATTTATTCGTTCTAATTATCTCTCTATATTGATCAATAAACTCCAGACTTTCTCCTTTTTTTAAACGAGAATCCACGAATTCACAGATGGCTCTTAATCCTTCTCTTGATTCAAACTCTTTTGATTGTTGACTAAGAGAGGAATATATGAAAAGAGGATTTAGTTCATTATCTGAAGTCTCGGTTGTCATAATTGTTACGTTACAACATATTTTATAAATGTTACCATTATAAAGTTAATATCGAATTGTTTCAAAATTTTATTTGATTTTTTGCCTTTGGTGTTGTTGCACTAAAATCCAATCCTTCCAAGTATTTAGGAGAAACTAATAGCAGATTAGGATGGTTACTTTTGAGGCGGAATTAACACTTATGGGGTAACTCTGACTTATGAGCTATTTATGGGGCAAAGCCGGTCTAACCATAAAACTTTTAAAGGAAGTATTTTTGTAGGATTCTATTATGGAAGG
>CAYFNK010000005.1:0-41203 GCA_964344555.1 Candidatus Woesearchaeota archaeon
GTATGGAGAATCGATATCTTTGGAAGTTTTTTATTCATTTTTATTTTAGAAATTTTTACTTTTTTATTAGTTTTCTTCTTTATCAATCTTTTTGATTTTATTTTTTTTGGATCTATTCCAACATTATAACCATTTTCTAATTTTAGAACTAATTTTTTGTTTGTAGATTCGGGCATTAAGATTCCTTTAAGATTTTCAGAAGAAGTTTTTACTTCAATGTGATCTCCTACGTTTACCATGAGTAATAATTCTTTAATTTGTTTATAAAATTTGTTGAAAAGATTAACTATTGTTTACTTTAAAATATATTTTACACTTGATGAATATTTATATATGTTTTAATTCAGAAATAGTATATTCGGTTTTGGCGAACCAAATGTGTATTAAACTTGATTCATTGGCGTGAATCGCATCGTGTATTTCTTTTGTATTAGCTTGTCTTGTGTAAATTTCAAACTTGGCGTTGTTCGAAATTATTTATTTCTAGAGAGTAATTTGATTTGCTCTTATAAAAATATTATTGTAATAGAGAATATAAAACACACGGGGGGAAATAGGTAAAAAATGGAATTTATTATGGAAGAGGCTTTGAAAAATACAGATGTAATGCCTGAGAACAATGATCTTGAGGTGGGTCAGGCGAATATTAAAGTAATTGGTGTTGGTGGTGCAGGAAACAATATGGTTTCTTGGTTACATAAAAAAGGAATATCTGGTGCAGAGGTTTATGCAGTAAATACAGATAAACAACATCTTGATGTTTCTTCGGCAGACAAAAAAGTTTTGATTGGTAGAGAATTAACTAGAGGACTTGGCTGCGGTGGCTTTTTAGAAAAAGGAAGAGAATCTGCTAAGGAAAGTATGAGCGAATTAAAAGAGGTATTGAAAGGTGCAGATATGGTATTTGTTTGTTCTGGAATGGGCGGTGGTACTGGAACTGGTGCTGCTCCCGTTATCGCTCAAGTTGCTAAAGAGATAGGTGCAATTGTTATTGGAACTGTTACAATGCCTTTTGATATTGAAAAGGCTAGAATTGATAAAGCAGAATTTGGTTTACAACAATTAAGACAAGTTTCTGATACTGCAATTGTAATAGATAATAATAGGTTAACTAGTATTGCAGGTCAGCTACCTTTGAAACAAGCTTTTGCTGTTGCAAATGAATTGATATCTACCATGATTAAAGGCATAGTTGAAACTATTGCTGTTCCTAGTTTGGTAAATCTAGATTATGCAGATGTTAGAACTATCATGACCAATGGCGGAGTTTCTGTTATCGGGATTGGAGAGTCTAATACTGAAAGTAGAGTTCAAGAATCAGTTCATAGAGCATTGACTAATCCCTTATTGGATGTAGATTATGAAGGTGCTACTGGTGCTTTAATCCATATAACTGGTGGAGAAGATCTGCTTTTGGAAGATATTGAAAAAGTTGGTAAATTAGTTACTAATACTCTAGATAGAGATGCAAATGTTATCTGGGGAGCTAGAATCGAACCAAATATGGAAGGAAAATTGAGAATTATGACCATAATAACTGGCGTAAATTCTCCATATATTCTTGGTAAGTCTGATCCTTTAAAGGAAAGGGCTCAAAAGGCTGATGCTTTTGGCCAAGAATTAGGAATTGACATGCTTAAGTGAGTGGGCAAGCATTCTCTTATTAACCCCCCTTATGTCGGCGCTCATTCACTTATAACTCCAGGGAAAAAGAGGTGATTTTTTCTTTTTCCCTTTTATTTCTTTACCATTCTTCTTGATGTATGATATTATCAGTATTTATTCTCTTTGGTTGGATTAATTTTTCTGAAGAATATCCTAGACAAATTATTGCTTCTAAGGAAATGTTATCTGGTATTTTTAGAATCTCTCTAACTAATCTTTCATTTGAAATTGCGCACCATGAACTAGCTATTCCTAATTCTTCTGCTTTTAGTAACATAGTTTGCATTCCTGCCGCACATCCTTGCGTTCCGAATTTTTTTGAGTTCTTCTTACCAAAAAAACGTTCTATATCTTCATTATCGCTACAAACTACAACTACTGCTGGTGCTTGAGCTATCCATTCTTGATCATAAGAAGCTTTTACTAATTTTTCTTTAGTTTCTTGATTTTGTACTATAACTAATCTCCAATTTTGTAAGTTTCCAGCGTTTGGAGCATGCTTAATGAAATCTACTATTTTGTTTAATTTTGATTTACTTATTTTTTTATTTAGAAAATTCTTGTATGTTCTTCTTTTTTTTATATATCTTGAGAGAACCATAATGTTGTTTATCTTAGTTTGTATATAAACTTTCTGTAGATTAGAAAGTTTTATAATTTTATTATCTTAAAAATGTAATATGGATTATTCTAAATTAGTAAAGGCCTATATTGGTCTTGAGTCTACAACTAAAAGATTGGAAAAAACCTATATAATTTCTGAACTACTATTAACTACCTCTAAGAAAGATTTGGATCATGTAGTTTATCTTTTGCAAGGAAGGGTTTTTCCTAAGTGGGATGAAAGAAAAATAGGAATGAGTTCTAGGCTTGTTTTGAAATCAATAAGTCTTTCTACTGGTGTTTCTCCTGAAAAGATAGAAAAAGAATGGTCCAGAGTTGGTGATCTTGGAATTGTTACTGAAAAATTATTGAAAACTAAGAAACAAACAACTTTGTTTAATAAAAAACTAACTATCGAAAAGGTATTTAAAAATTTGAGAAGTCTTTCTGAGTTAGAGGGCCCAGGAACAGTTTCTAAGAAAGTTGATCTCGTTACAGAATTGATGACTTCTGCTAGTCCAGATGAGGCTAAATTCATTGTACGAACAGTTATTGAGAAACTTAGAATATCTGTTGCAGAAGGAGTGATAAGAGATTCTATTGCTTGGGCATATTTTCCGAGAGTTGTAGGAATTTTCTTTGAATGTGGTAAATGTAAAAAATTTGTCCCTTCTGGCCATAGATGTTTGAACTGTGGAGAAAATATTTCGAATAAATTTAAAGAGGCTGTTAAACCTAAATACAAACGTGCGTTTGAACCTAAAAATTTGGATGCAGTTAAGAAATCTAATACTTCTAATTATTCTTTGATTGTAGTTGATGATGAGAAATTTGCCAGAAGAATTTATAATTATTTTATTGAAGTAGTCCAGGGGGCTTATGATCTTACTAATGATTTTGGTCAAGTTGCAAGTATTGCTAGATCAAATGATTTTAGAAAATTAAAAATGAGTATTGGAAGACCTCTGAATCCTATGCTTGCAATTAAAAATGAGAGTATTGAAGATGCATTGAAATCTGTAGGAAGCCCTGCACTTGTTGAATCTAAGCTTGATGGTTTTAGATTACAAATACATAGAAACAAAGATGAAATTAAACTTTATACTAGGAGATTGGAAAATGTTACTAATCAGTTTGTAGATATAATTCCTTATATTAAGAAAAATGTTAAGTCAGATTCAGTTATACTTGATGCAGAAGTTGTAGGCTACGATCCTAAGAATGGTAAACATTTACCTTTTCAATTTATTTCTCAAAGGATAAGAAGAAAGTATGATATAGAAAAAAAGGCTAAAGAAATTCCCGTAGAAGTTAATGTTTTTGATGTTATGTATGAAAGTGGTAAGTCTTTAATGGAATTAACTCAAAAAGAAAGAAGAGGTATTCTTAAGAAACTTATTGTTGAGAAGAAAAATAAAATTGTGTTAACTAGAGAATTAATTTCTGGTAATGAAAAAAATATTGATAAATTCTATAAAGAATCTTTGAAAAGAGGTAATGAAGGAATTATGATTAAGAGGTTGAATGCCAAATACATTCCAGGTAGAAAAGTAGGTGGATGGGTGAAACTTAAACCGATAAAGGAAACTTTGGATCTTGTTATTACATCTGCAGAATGGGGAGAGGGAAAGCGTGCTAAATGGATGAGTTCATTTACATTGTCTTGTAGAGGTAAAAATAAAGTTCTTGAGATTGGAAAAGTTGGTACGGGCATTTTAGAGAAGAAAGGTGAATTAACATTTGAAAATTTAACAAAAGAACTTAGTCCTCTTGTTATTTCAGAAAAAGGTAAAACTGTTTTTCTTAAGCCTAAAGTAATACTTGAAATTGCTTATGAAGAAATACAAAAATCTTCTAATTATTCTAGTGGTTATGCTCTTAGATTTCCAAGGGTTGTAAGGATAAGAAAAGATTTGGGCTTCAAAGATGTGGATGATCTTGATAGGATTAAAAAATTTTTTGAAGAGTATAGAAAATGAGCTCTTTAATACAACAATCTTTAAATAATGAAATATTCACTAGAGATTGTGTTGTTGGATAGTGATAACAAAAAGTCACTGTAATTCAATGCGAAAAGAGGAGTAATAAATGATAGTTAAAGAAGAATTTCTGAATAAATTAAGACATTACTTCGGTTTAAATCTTTATGAAGTAAGGATATGGACTGCTCTTCTTTCTCGTGGAATTTCTAGTGCTGGAGAATTGGCAGATATTAGTGATGTTCCGAGATCTAGAGCATATGATGTGTTAGAATCTCTGGAGAAAAAAGGTTTTATTGTTATTAAACTTGGAAAGCCAATAAAATATTTGGCAGTTGATCCTGGTGAAGTTGTTGAAAGAGTTAAAAAATCAATAAAACAAACTGCAGATAAAAGAGTTAACAAATTAAGAAATCTTTCTAATACTAGTTTACTTACGGAATTAAATTCATTGCATACTCAAGGAGTTGAATTTGTTGAACCGGCAGATTTATCCGGTGCTATAAAGGGAAGACATAACATTTATTCTCATCTTGAAATGATGGTTAAGAATGCAGAAAAATCTGTTACAATTGTTACAACATCAAAAGGAGTTTTAAGAAAAATTGAGACCTTATCTCCTGTGATGGGTAAGTTAGCTAAGAAAGGTGTTAAGATAAAAATTGCCGCACCAATTGGAGAAGATACTAAATCTACGGTTGATGAAGTAAGAGATTTTGCTGAAGTTAAAAATATGGAAGATGTCAATGCTAGATTTTGTATTGTTGATGGAAGAGAGATTATGTTTATGATAATGGATGATAAAAATGTTCATCCTAGTTATGATGTTGGTATTTGGGTTAATACTCCCTATTTCTCTGAAGCATTGGAAGGTTTGTTTGATATTACTTGGAAGAATATCAAGTAAAGAGTATTTTTTATCACAAAAATCTTTATAAAACATCATTTTAGTTGATTTTCATTCTCATATTAAGGGGAGGTTATTAGATATGGAAGAAGAAATGAATAACAATGAAGAACAAGTAGAGGAATCTACAGAAGAAACTACTGAGGAACCTGCTTCCGAAGAAGAAACTAGTGAAGAATCATCTGATGAAGATATGGAAGATTCAGAAGAAGCTGATGAACCTGCTGAAGAAGAATCAAGAGAAGATTCTGAAGAAGAATCTAGCGATGAAGAATCCTCAGACGAAGAAAGTTCTGAAGAAAAATCTGACGAAGAATCATCTGATGAAGATATGGAAGATTCAGAAGAAGCTGATGAACCTGCTGAAGAAGAATCAAGAGAAGATTCTGAAGAAGAATCTAGCGATGAAGAATCCTCAGACGAAGAAAGTTCTGAAGAAAAATCTGACGAAGAATCATCTGATGAAGATATGGAAGATTCAGAAGAAGCTGATGAACCTGCTGAAGAAGAATCAAGAGAAGATTCTGAAGAAGAATCTAGCGATGAAGAATCCTCAGACGAAGAAAGTTCTGAAGAAAAATCTGACGAAGAATCATCTGATGAAGATATGGAAGATTCAGAAGAATAATTCTAATTATATTTATTTTTTATTTCTTTTATTTTTTTAAAGTAAGAAAAAGTTAACATGCAGAATAATTGCATGATAAACAAGTTTTGCATCCTTCTTGGAAGACTAAATTTCCTTCGCCACACTCAACACATTTTACCCCGTAGGTATTTTTTTGTTCCTCATTAGTATGGTTACCACTTTTCATTGCTCCGTTGTTTCCTTTTTTTATTTCGTCGCTTAATTCATTGGTCAGTTCATTGTAATCCACTTTCCCAGTTAATATGTCTTCAACACCATATTTCTCTACTGCTAGCATATATTTTTTTAATACTCTACTTACTGAATCTCCCAAAGATGTAACTTCTCCCTCTCTAGATATCCCACTACTTACTGTGGATCCAATTCCTTCAAGTTGTTCTACTACACTCCATGGAGAAGTATTTGACCTCAAACTTATACTTGCTAATCTACAAATTGCCTCAAGGTCTGCATGAGCTATATCTCCTCCCTTTCCAACTTGTGCAAAGATCTCATAAGGCTTACCATTGGTTGGATCTATTGTCATATTTGCATGCATTTGCCCAAAAGGAGTTCTTTGCTTAATCTTTATGGATGGCATTAAATCTGGTATGTTTTCAGGAGTTATGTATCCGTTCAGTTTTGGATTTGCTTCTTCTTTTATTGTTTCTAAAACTTGAACGTCTTTACTACCATCTCTATAGATTGTAATTCCTTTCAATCCTTTTTGCCATGCAGTAACATATGCTTCTCTTACTTCTTCTACCTTTGCGGAATTTGGCATGTTTATTGTTTTACTTACTGCATTATCTGTTCCTCTTTGGAAGGCTGCTTGAATGTTTACATGGTCTTTTACGTCTAAATCGCTTGAAACCTTGAAAACTTTTTGTATGTGTTCTGGAATTTCTTCAATTCCTTGAACTGAGCCTGCATTCTTTTCTATCTTTTCCATTAACTTCTCAGAATAAATTCCTTCTTTCTTTAACGTATCTTCAAGTATTGGATTTGCAAATAGTAATCTGTCTCCTCCCCTTATGTTTTTATAATAAACATTTGAAAAGTAAGGTTCTATTCCACTAGCAACCCCTGCAACCATTGCAATTGTGCCTGTTGGAGCTATTGTTGTTCTTTGTACATTTCTAACTCTATCTTCTAAATCTCCATTGTCGTATGTGCTCCCTTCGAATGCAGGAAAAACTTCTTTTTCTTTTGCTAGATTTACCGAGGTTTTTTTAGATTCATCACTTACAAAACTCATAACTTTTTCTCCTAAATCTATTGCTTCTTTAGAATCATAAGGTATTGAAAGTTTTTGTAACATGTCTGCCCATCCCATCACGCCGTAGCCAATTCTTCTGTGATTTAGAACCGTTTCTTCTATCTCTTTTATTGGGCCTTTACTTGCATCATTTACATTATCCATGAATCTAATTACTGAATGAGTTGTGTCACTTATTTTATTCCAATCAACACGATATTCTCCATCTTTTCCTTTACTAACCATGTTTCCTAGATTTAGGGAACCAAGATTACAAGCATCATAAGGATGTAAAGGTTGTTCTCCGCAAGGATTTGTTGCTAAGATAGGACCTTTGGTTCCTAGTAATGGATTGTCTTTGTTTATCATATCTAAGAAAATCATTCCAGGATCTGCAGTTTCCCATGCAAGATTGGAGATTATATCCATAAGTTTTGGTGCATAAAGTTGTACTTCATCATTTTTATTTACTTTTCCTATCTCTTCATTTGTATATGAATCTAGAACTTTAGTTTCATCTTCTGAAAGAATTAAAGAAGGAGGTCTTGGTGCTTCTCCTACTTTTGATCCGCCTAGTTTATTTTCTTCAATATTTGTTTGATAATTTCCTAGTTCTTCTTTAGTCAAGGGATTGCTCTCAAAGTGTAATGTGTAGTGGTCTTCTTTTACTACTGCGTCCATGAATTTATCTGTTGCACCTACTGACACATTGAAGTTTTCTAATTCTCCTCTTTTTGCTTTTGCATATATGAAGTCTAAAATATCTGGGTGGTCTACATTTAAGATTCCCATATTTGCTCCTCTTCTATTTCCTGAGTTGATTATATCTGTTGCCTTGTCAAACTGTCCTATAAAAGAAACAGGTCCAGAAGCGATACCTTTTGATTTCTTTACATACCCTCCCCTAGGTCTTAGTTTTGAAAAATTATATCCAGTTCCGCCACCTTCTTTATGAATTCTTGCTCCTTTCCTTACCTCTCCAAAGATATCATGTAGGTCATCATCTGGATCTATGCTATCTTCAGGATCAAGAACATAGCAATTGAATAGAGAAATCCCCCTTCCTGCATTTGTTAGAACTCTTCCTCCAGGAATAAAATCCAAATCAGACATCATTGAATAGAAATCTTTCGTATATCTATCTACTTCTTTGTTTGATTTATTATACTGTTTTTCTACGTCTGCCATTGTTTTGGCTACTGTATAAAATCTTTCTTTTGCTGTTTCTGTTACTTCTCCCTCATCATTTCTATCTAAGTATTTTTTATTAAATGTCCACTCGGCATTTTCTGTTAGTCTGTTTTCTAAATTGTCGTTTATTACATAATCTGGTAAAAGATACTCTGTCATTTTTTTATCCCCCTATTTTATTTATTTCTTCCCTGAATGAATCAATGTCTTGAAAATCTTTGTAAACAGAAGCAAATCTTATGTATGCTACTTTATCTGTCTTTTTTAGCTTATTCATCACCAATGTTCCAATCATACTGCTCTTAACATCTTGTTTTCCTTTTTTTCTTATGTTGGTTTCTACTTCTTCTGCTAGTTTTCCTATAACTTCAGAAGAAACTGGTCTTTTTTCACATGCCTTAATCATCCCATTAAGAATTTTATTTCTATCAAAGCTTTGAATTGTTCCATCTTTTTTTATTATCCTTGTTGGAGTTGACTCCATAGTTTCGTAGGTTGTAAACCTACCACTACATTTGGTGCATTGTCTTCTTCTCCTAATTTTAGATTGGTTAACTGTTCTGCTCTCAAGAACCTGTAGACTGTTTTTTGAACAAAATGGACAATTCATTAAATCACCTCTTAACACCACATATGGTGTTTGACTTAAAATAAGTCTTATCTATTTAGTGTTTATTGAGCGAGGAGTATTTAAGTTTTTATGTAAGTAGAAATATATTTTATTAGTCATTATCATTGATTGGTTGTTAATTGATTAGAAAGCTATATAAAAGGTTTACAATTGTTTACTTTTTATGAAATTAATACCTCAAGAAGTAGAATTATGGTATATTTATCCTAGTTTGAGAAAAGAAATAGCAAATATTATGGTTAAGAATCATGGGCTTAAGCAGAAAGATGTTGCTGAGAGGCTGGGCGTAACTAAAGCGGCTGTTTCAAATTATGTTAATGAGAAAAGATCTAAAAAGAAGTTGTTTGACAGGAACTTTGAAACTAAACTAAATAAATCTGTCAAGAATATTGTTGAAAATGGTGTTGATTCAGCAAAAGAGATACAGATCTTGTTGAACAGTATTAGAAAGGACAAGACTCTTTGTGATATTCATAGGATGTTTGATAATCAAGTTCCAAAAAAGTGTGATATTTGTTATGAAAAATGAATGAAATATATCTAGATAATGCAGCTACAACTCCTGTAAATTCTGAAGTTAAAAAGGAAATGGATAGATACTTTTCTGAAGAATTTGGTAATCCTGGAAGTTTTAATACAATTGGATTGAGAGCTAAGGAAGCAGTTGCTGATTCTAGAGAAAAGATTGCTAATATTTTGAACTGTGATGTCCGTGAGGTTGTTTTTACTTCTGGTGGAACTGAAAGTGTAAATTTGGCCTTGAAAGGTGTTGCTAGAGCTAATGAAGGTAAACATATAATTACTACAAAAGCTGAACATCATGCAGTTTTGGAAAGTTTGGAATATTTGGAGAAATATGAAGGTTTTGAAGTTACCTATCTTGATGTTGATAAATATGGGTTAGTTAGTGTTGAAGATATTAAAAGTGCATTAAGAGATGATACTTTTTTGGTTAGTGTTATTTATGCTAGTAATGAAATTGGAAGTATAAATTCTATCTCTGAGATTGGTGAGTTTTTGAAGGAAAAGGAGGTTTATTTTCATACAGATGCTTGTCAGGCCGGTGGATTGTTAGATATTAATGTTGAAAATTTAAATGTTGATTTGTTAACTTTGAATGCTGGAAAGATATATGGTCCTAAAGGTGTTGGAATGTTATATGTTAGAAAAGGGGTTAATATATTGCCAATTCTTCATGGCGGTGGACAGGAATGGAGATTGAGAAGTGGAACCGAAAATGTTCCGGGAATTGTAGGTTTTGCCAAGGCCTTAGAACTTGCACAATCTAAAAAAGAAAAAGAATTTGAAAGGTTGATTGACTTGAAATCACATTTTAAAAAAGAATTGAAGGATAAGATAAACAAAATTCATTTTAATGGACACCCTGTTAATTGTTTACCAAATAATCTTAATGTTTCTATTTTGGATATTGAAGGTGAAGCTTTAATGTTACATATGAATGAATATGGAATTTGTACTTCTAGTGGGAGTGCCTGTACTTCTAAAACTTTAGATCCTAGTCATGTAATTATAGCAACTAAATTGCCTTATGAAGTTGCACATGGAAGTTTAAGATTTACAATGGGGAAATATACTACTAGAGAAGATATTGATAAAGTGATGGAAGTTTTACCTAATATTGTTAAAGAACTAAGAGTGTTATCTCCTGTTAATTTAGATAAGAAGATTGTTCTAGAGGAAATTCAAAATGGCTGAAGTTCATGCAGATGTTAAATCAAAGGTAGAAAGTAAAAAATGGTTTTATACTAATGAAGTTAGAAAGCATTTTTTCGATCCGCAAAATATATTCAAAACAGATGAAGAAGTTGTTGCTTATGAAAAAGAAGCTGATGGTGTTGGAATGGTTGGCTCTCCTGCCTGTGGAGATATGATGCGGATGTGGATTAAGGTTGATAATGATAATATAAATGAATGTAAGTGGCAAACTTTTGGATGTGCTTCTGCTATCGCTTCAACTTCTATGTTATCTGTTATGGTTACTGAAAATGGTGGAATGAAGATAGATGATGCTTTGAAATTAAAACCTCAAGACATTGTTGAAAGATTACAAGGCTTACCTAATAGAAAGTTTCATTGTAGTGTTTTAGGAGATAAGGCTCTTAGGGATGCTGTTAATAATTATTTTAGGAAAAGTGGACAAGAGGATAGGATTGTTGTTGAAGGTGCTAAAATAATTGACAAAATGACTAAGGTTACTGACAAAGATATTGAGGAAGCAGTTTTGGAAGGAGCTATTACTTTTGAAGATGTTCAGAAAAAAACTAAGGTTGGAATTCAAGATAAGAATTGTATTCCTGAAGTTGGACAATTGATTAGATTTTATAGGGAGAAGTTTTTTGGAGAATGAAAATAACAAAAGATATGATGATTGCAGATGTAGTTGAAAAGTATCCTGATGCAGCTATTGTGTTTTTAGAACATGGTTTGCATTGTATTGGATGTAGTGCTAGTCCCTTTGAGAGTGTAGAATCGGGAATGCTTGGCCATGGAAGAAGTGAAGAAGATTTGAATGCTCTCTTGAAAGATTTAAATGATTATGCAGATATTGATGATAAGGAATAATTTCTTGGAAACCGATATATATAAATATCAATTTCTTTAATGTTAAATTATGAAAAAAAGATTATTATTTGTAAGTTTGTTTTTGATTAGTATTTTATTTATTTCTAGTTGTACTGAATTTGGACCTGGAAAATTTCCCAGCAAACGGTTGTTACAATCTGAAAACTATGAGGGTAGGTCTGGAGAAGGTCCAGAATGTGAATGGGCAGGGAGCATAGATTATCTTGAACCTGGAAAGGGGTATATCTTTAAATTCAAGGAAGATATTAATGGATTTTATTATAATCTGAATAATGATGAATATAAGCTTGAGTTTTTTGAAGAGTTACATTCTGGGAGTAATCTTATAAGTGTTCCTTTCGTAAATAATGCTGGTGAAAATTTTACATTAGAACAAGCTTTTGGGGTTTATGGACCTGTATATAACGTTATAGGTGAAAGTAAGGCATCAATATTAATTAATTCGAATTGGATTGGAAGTGTAGATTACTTAGATCCACTTAGTAGTTATTGGGTAAAACTAAGTGAAGATCAAATTATATATATCACTGGAATGCAATTATCTGATAGTCTTAGTTATGATGTTCATGAAGGAAATAATTTTATTTCTTATCCTGGAAAATTTACTAAGAGTTTGGAAGAAGTTATTCCTTCGTCTTTTTGGAACAGGATAGAGGCTATCATGAGTGAAGGGGCAGCAACTACATGTCTGCCGAATCAACCAGATCAATACTGGCAATATAATGAAGATGATTTATCTGTTCTAATTTATTTTCTTGCTAGTAGCAATAGAGATTATAATAGTCCTTTAGAATTAGGGACTCAGATTTGGTCTGGAGATAATGAAAATAAAAGATTGGAAAGGTGGTTTTGTAGTGATTGCGGATTTGAAGGAGATCTTCCTGAGTTAGTTGCAAACTTGGAAGAGTTGGAGGTTCTGAATTTAGAGAATAATCAAATTACAGGACCTATCCCTGATTCAATAGGGGCCTTGAGTGAATTACAGTCTTTAGATTTGGCAAACAATCAGCTTTCCGGAGCAATTCCAGAATCAATTGGATACTTGAGTGAATTACAGTCTTTAGATTTGGCAAACAATCAGCTTTCCGGAGCAATTCCAGAATCAATTGGAGAGATGGAAGATCTTCATACTCTAAAATTATATAACAATCAGATTACAGGGCCAATTCCTGAATCAATAGGTAATTTACATGGAACACTTCTTACATTGTATTTAAACAGTAATCTTCTTTCTGGGCCTATTCCGAGTACAGATGACTTTTGTGATATGTGGAATAATCAATATTTCGGTTTTAATTTAAACAATAATTCTCTTTGTCCTGAAGAAGATTCTTATCCTGGTTATGGATATCCGAGTTGTATTTTCGATGATTATTTTACTCCTTTTTATTTTGAAGCTACTCAAAATTGTGAGTAATTTTCAGTTAATCTTTTATATTAATTATTTATTCTTGTTTCTATGAAATGTTCTAAATGTAAACAAGAAATTGAAGAAATATTCTTAGGTAAAATAAAAGGAACTTATGTTGGGGGAAGTGTAGTTTGTAGTGAATGTCAGAAAAAACCCCAATAATATTTATATAGTTCTAATTTTAAAATTAATTTATGACTAGTACGCGTAAACTTGCAATTATAGCTTCTGGTATTCTTACTGGTTTAATTGGTAGTCTGATGAAGATAATTGGAGATAAGATCCCAGTTTTATCTTTGGTTTTTCTTAGATTTTTCTTAGCAACTTTATTTTTATTACTTTTAATGTCATTTATCGACCGTAGATTTTATGCTGTGAACAAAGGTGATGTTAAGGATTATACATTAATTGGTCTAACGATGGCAGTTGCGTTTTCATTATTTATGTTAGCATTAACTTATACGACAGTATCTAATGTAGTTTTGATAGCTTCAACGTATATTGTTTTTGTTGCAATTCTAGCTAATGTATTCCTAAAAGAAAGGTTAAAACATAAACACTATGTTTCTATGTTGATAGCCTTAATTGGTCTTGTAATCTTGAATCCATTTGGAAAAGAAATGAGTGCTATTGGAAGTTCACTTGCCTTTGCTCAAGCTATTGTTTACTCTATATTCATGGTGTATATGAGATATGAAGAGCAAGAACATAGTATCAGTTCAGTGTTCTGGATATTCTTATTTGCAACACTATATCTTACCCCTTTTGCACTTTATTATGGTTTGGGAAGTTATTATGAAGTGTTACCTTTAGTTTTAGTTTTTGGTATTATTTCTACAGGGTTGGCTTATTTACTTTTAATTTATGGGCTTAAAAGAGTTAGAGCAGAAACTTCTGCAATCTTAGTTTTAGTTAGTCATACTTTTTCATCTATCCTTTTTGCTATGCTCTTGCTGGGAGAAGTTTTGACACAGAGAATGATAGTTGGGGGAGTATTATTAATTTCAAGCGGAGTTTATTTAATATATTCTAGAAAGATAAGACATTATTTGCATCACCATTAGTTTTATAAATAATCTATTGTTTTTTCTTTATTCTTTTGCGGGAGTGCCGGAGTGGTCAAACGGGCAGGAGAGTTTACAGATACGTTCTGGAGCTCTGCCAAATTTAAGTTTGACCTAAAATCAATAAAAACTCCTGTGGCTTAGTGCCTACGCAGGTTCGAACCCTGTCTCCCGCATTAATTTTTGCCTCGATAGCATAGATTGGTTTAATGCACTACATTGGTAAGTTTTATGAAATTCTCCAAAAATGTAGAGATCCCGAGTTCGAATCTCGGTCGAGGCTTTCTAAAAGATAATTATATAAATGAAAAACTTTAGATTTTTATTATGAATAAAAGAGGTCAATTTTATATTATAACTGCGCTAATTTTGTCTTTTGCGTTGTTTGGAGTAACTTATGCAAGTAATACTATAGAAGAACCTGTTTTATTTTCTAATTTTAATGATGTTTCTCAAAATTATGTTGCTGAATCTACTAAGTTAATTAATAATCTTCTTGTTGAAAAGAATTCAGGGATTCAAGAAGAATTAAATTATTTTACTTCTGGATTTTTGAATTATGCTAAGATTAGGGAACCAAGTTTTGAGATGGTTTACTTTTATTCTGAAGATGATGCAGTTTATTATGTTAATGAGTTAAGTGAAGGCATAGAATTTGAAAATGAAACACTTAATCTTGGAGGAGAAGATGATATAGTCCAAAATATCAATGTAGAAGTTGGAGGAGTAGATTTTGTCCACCAAGTTCCAATAACTGCTTCTAATTTTGGAGAAGATTGGAATACTGGTTATATTGATGGTCCTTTTAGATTTAGTATAGGGGGAATAGTTTATCCTACTTTTGAACTTGAGGATAATAACTTTAAAGTAGTAATCAGGTCTAAAGAAGGCAATAATACTGAAATATTTACAAGTTAATTAAAATGAAAGAAAAAAAAGGAGTGTCGCCATTAATTGCATGGGTTCTGTTAATTGGTCTTAGCGTTAGTATTGGATTTTTGATAATTAATTGGGCAGTTCAGAATATTCCAGAACCAGAACCAGAACTTTCTTTTTGTGATGATGTTAATTTGTTTTTGGTTAATTCTAATAATACTGAACCTGGAAAAGTAACTCTTAATATTACCAATAATGGACTATTTAATATAACTAAATTTACTTTTGGAGTTATTAAACCTGAAAATTATGAAAATGCTCAGTGCTTAGTTAATGCAGATCTTTCTCCAGGAGGAAACTCTAAATTTAATATTGGACTTAACGAATCATATGTCTCTCCTACTTGTCCTTCTTCTGGAGATAATGGAAGTCTTGCAGAAGAGATTTATTTGATTCCTTGGATAAGAATTTCTGAGGAAGAAGATGCAATAAACTGTAATGATAAGAAATTAATTATAGAATTTAATACATAAATAATTTAAAGGATTAAAATAAATTAAATTGTAAGATGAAAGAAAAAAAAGGAGTGTCACCATTAATTGCAACAGTTATATTAGTTGGTATTGTTGTTCTTATAGCTATTTTAATCTGGTTTTGGTATGGTAAATACTTAGAAGATGTTCTTGAAAAACAAAAAGTAGACTTGGAAGCTTCCTGCGTTCAAGATGTTGAGTTTAGTGTTTATGATTTTAGTTGTGATTCTGAGAAAAGAATTAGTTTTAGATTAGAGAATAAAGGTGATATCAACATTCGGGGGGTGCAAGTGGTATACAGTACAGAATTAACAGGGGGATCTATTTGGGAGTCCAGTGCAGTTAATCAGGCAGTTATAAGTGCCTTACAAGTTGATCTTCCAGATAATGTTACTGCTCCAATTTCTTTAGAGATAACTCCTAATATTGGAACTTCACAGAGAAATAAGTTCTGTGATAATGTTGTTCAGTATGCCACAATAACTACTTGTTAAAGTTAGAAAGCTTTAAATAATACTTAATCTAGAATTGAAATATGAAAAAGGAGGTGTTTCTATTGAACAAGAAAGGTATTTCACCCTTGATAGCAACTATTCTTGTTATTGGTATTACTGTTATAATTGCTGTTTTAGTGACAACTTGGCTACAAAGTAGCACAGAAGGATTAAAGTGTACACAGGAATGTCAAGTTCAAGGAAGTAGTGCTTGTCAGTTCTCATATGGCGAATTAGAAGCCACTTTATCTGGAGAAACTGTTACAGTTTCAAATACAGGTTCTCAGAGTTACAACTTGACTTTTGTGACTACAAGTAGTTCTACCGGTAGTACTGTTGAGAATGGAATTGTAAGCGAGAGTGTGGCTGGATTTGATGTAGCTAATTCAAATATGGCACAAGGCGGAGATGAAATTAAAGTCATTGCCGGAGTTTATCCCGAAGTAGAAGGCTGTGCTGAATGTGAGTTTATCAAGTGTTGGGAATCAGAAACTCTATCCTAACATTATTTTTTTCTTTTTTTTATTAATAAAAGGACTTTGCACAAATAGTCTATAAAAAGTAACACTTATTGTGCAGAAATTAGACTTAATATGCAACCCTTACTTTTTGTCTACTTTATGTGCAAAGCCTAATAAAAGATAAATTATATAAATAAGAAATTTCAAATTTTGTCTATGAATAAAAGAGGTGCTATTTGGATATCTGCAGTTTTGTATATGGGCCTTGGCATTATAATTCTTTCAATGATTTTAGCTGTAGGTCTACCTGCTGTTCAAAAAATGAAAGATCAATTTACAATTAAAGAAACTAAAAACCTAATGTTGGTTCTTGATGAAAATATTAGAACAGTTTATCAAGAAGGTCCAGGTTCTCAAAGAGTTGTTGATTTGAAGATTTCTAGAGGAACTTTTGAAATAGATGATGAAGCAGAGGATATAAATTGGTCACTTTCAACAAAAATTCCAGCATCACAGCCAGGTGTTGAAACTAAAGAAGGAAATCTAATTATTTTTACTGAGCAAACTCCTGTAGAAGACCAATATAGTGTTACGTTAAGTCTAGATTATTCTAATTTCTTAAATTTAAGTTATGGAAGTACTCAACAAACAATTAGCGGAAATACTAAACTATCAATATTAAATAATGGAGTAATTGGTGGAGGAGGTTCTGAATTTATAGAAATTAAGATAAATACTGTACAATGAAAAAATTACCAGAACTTCCAGAAAAAGAGAAGGCACTATTTAAGTTAGATGTGTCTACTGAAGTAACTGAGTTTCCAGACGTAGATAAAAAACAACTTGATTTTAGATATCCATTAATTGCACCTTATGCTTATGCACATATTTATTGGGATAGTGAGGCAGATGAACTGGTTTATGATGTTGATGAACCAGAGTTAGTTGCTGAAGAAAAGAAAATATTGAACGTATTAGAAGATAGTATAAAAGAATTAGTTAATATAAGTTATTTAAGTTTGAAGAAAGGAGACACAGTTATTAGTTATTTAGAAAAAAATCTTAAAATTCTTTTGAGTGAGTTGAGAATTACCTTAACTAAAGAATCTTATCTTAAGTTGATGTATTACATTTATAGGGATTTTGTTGGATTGAGTAAAATTGAACCTTTAATGAATGATATGTACATTGAAGATGTTGAATGTAATGGTGCAGAGTTTCCAATTTATATTGTCCATAGAAAGTATAGAAATATTAGAACTAATGTTATTTTTCCTGGAGTTAAACCTTTAGCTAATTTTGTTGAGAGATTAGCTCAGAAATGTGGCCAGTATGTTTCATATGCTACGCCTTTGTTGGATGGTGCATTGCCGGATGGGTCAAGAGTAAATGCAACTTATACAGAAGATATAAGTTCTAGAGGTCCAACTTTTACCATAAGAAAGTTTACGAAGAAACCATGGACACCCACTCATTTAATGTATTTGAATACAACTTCTGTAGAGATTCTGGCATATCTTTGGACGTTAATAGAGTATGAAAGAAATATTATGGTTGTGGGGGGAACTGGGTCTGGAAAAACTACATTCCTTAATGCTTTAACATTTTTTATTCCTCCTGCTGCAAGAATAGTTTCTATTGAAGATACTAGAGAATTAAATCTTGAACATAACAATTGGTTGCCTGCTGTTTCTAGAGCAGGAGTTGGTTTAGCTAATTTAGTTGGTCAGAAGTATGGAGAAGTTAAGTTGTTTAATTTATTGAAAGAAAGTTTCAGAATGAATCCAGACTATGTTATTGTTGGAGAAATTAGGGGAGATGAAGCCTATGTTTTATTCCAAGGAATGGCCTCAGGACATCCTTCTTTTGGTACGATGCATGCAGGATCAGTTGATACTATGATCAAAAGATTGGTTACTCCACCAATTAATCTTTCTGCTTCTTTAGTAGAAGTTATGGATGCAGTTGTGGTAATGACTCAAACTAAAAAAGAAAATAAGAACTTGAGAAGAATCAAAGAAGTTGTAGAAGTTGTAGATGTTAAGGAAGATGCTGGTGCAACTGTAAATAGGCCTTTTGTTTGGAATCCATCTACAGATAGCTTTGATTATCTTTCTGAAAGCTATGTATTTAGGAAAATAGCTTCTGAGCAAGGGATAGATCCTAAAAAACTTATAACCGAATTTGAAAATAAGAAAACTTTTTTGATAAAGATGTATGAACGTTCAATCTTTGATTTTCACGACGTTCAGGAAGCGATAAATGCTTACTATAAAAATCCTGAAGATACTTTATCTAAATCAATGTAAATAAAATGAAAGATCCTAAGAAACCAGAGATTTCTATAACTCCAGGAGAAAAAAAGAAATATTTAAAGGAATTAGGTTTATCCGAAAGAAAATTAAAATCTGCGCTAAAAGTTAGAGACAAGAAAAAGAAAAGTAAGAAAAAAGATGTAGAGGCCGCTACATATAAAACTAATTTTTATTCTAAAACTTCAAATTTGTTTATGGAAAATCTATCTTTTAAGTTGACTAAAAAATATCCAGATTTATTTGAATCGTTGTTTGCTCATTTAAGGAAATCTAATTTAAAGATATTATCTCAAACTTACATTAGTATTATGCTCTTTTCTTGGTTGATATCTTTGCCTATTTCAATATTGATTTGGTTTGTTTTTACATTTAATATTCTATCTTCTCTGATATTTGGATTTATATCTTCTATAGGTATTTTTTCTTTAGTTTATTATTATCCTAAAATAATTTCTGATTCTAGGGAAAGATTGATTAAACAAGAATTGGTTTTTGCCGTTGTTCATATGGCAACTATTGCAGGATCTGGGGCTCATCCTTTGAAAATATTTGAGTTGATTGTAGATTCTAAAGACTATAAGGAAGTTGAGAAGGAATTCAAAAAGATATTAAATTACATAAATTTGTTTGGGTATAGTTTATCTTCTTCTCTAAGAGCAGTTTCAGTAAATACACCTTCTCATGATTTAAAAGAAATTTTGGAAGGAATGGCATCAACTATAGAAACTGGAGGAGATATAAAACAATATTTACATGATAAGTCTAAAGACTCTCTTCTTAAGTTTAGATTAGATCAGAAAAAATATGTAGAAAAACTTGCAGCATATTCTGAAGTTTATGTCGGACTTCTTGTTGCTGCTCCTTTGTTGTTTATAGTTACTATGGCCATATTAGAAAAAATTTCTCCAGTGATATTAGGTTTTCCAATATCTGCTATTGCTAAATTTGGAACTTTCTTTTTATTACCTGTAGTTAATATCTTATTTATATTATTCTTGGAGGCAACTAAATCAGAAATATGAGGTTTAAAGTAAGAACAAGACACATTGTTGGAATTCTGATTGGTGTAGTTTTGATAGGTTTAGCTTTTTATTTATTATATCCTATTCAGTCTAGATGGTTTAGGCCTCTTGTAGCAATAGGATTGTTTATTATAATTCTACAATTTTGGATTGATGCCTTAAGAGAAGGAAGAAGACAGATTGAGTTAGAGGAAAAGTTTCTGGAGTTTATGAGAGCTGTATCCGATGGAGTTAAGGCAGGAATTCCAATTCCCAAAGCAGTAAGAGAATTGTCTGATACTGATTTTGGTGCACTAAATCCTTACGTTAGAAAATTAATTCATCAGATAGAATGGGGAATTCCATTGAGAGAAGGATTTACTCGTTTTGCTAGATCTACAGGAAATTCAGTAATTAAGAGGTCTACTTCTATTATTATAGAAGCAGAGAAAGGGGGAGGAAATATTAGTGGAGTTTTAGATTCAGTAACAAATTCAGTTTTACAGATAAAGAAGATAAAAAATGAAAGAAGATCTAATACTTTCTCTCAAGTTGTTCAAGGATATATAGTATTCTTTATTTTTATAGGAATTATGATAGTATTACAAGTTTACCTTCTTCCGCAGTTAAGCGAGATTGGAGGAGCAGCATTGACTGGTTTTGATGTAAGTTTAGATGCTACAGGAACTCCAATTGAATCTGGAACAACTATTGATTTTGGTTTGATATTTACAGCTTTGATAATAATTCAAGGTTTGTTTTCAGGTTTAGTAGTTGGGAAGTTTTCAGAAGGGGCTTTATTGCCAGGATTGAAACATTCTTTGATAATGATGTTAGTAGGATATTTGATATTCTCTATTTTCGTAGGATTTTAAAATGAATAAAAAAGGATTGTCATATATTGATTGGTCAATAAGTTTAGGAATATTTGTAATATTTATTTTGTTATTGTTTATTATGGTTGTTCCTTCTTTAGACAAGGGACTGGATGAAGATTATCTTATTTCTCTTGCTGAAACAGGATTTAGGGAATTTGCATATCATGAAATAATAAAGATGCCATTATTTGTTGAAGCAACAGTTAATGGAGTTGTTGAAGTCACTTTACCCAGTTATCCTAACTCTGAGGATTATTCTGACTTTGTTGTTTTAAATTCGTCTTTGGAAGTTCTTCCTACTAATTTTTACCCTGAGGGTGAAACTATAAACTTTGAGGCAGTGACTATGAGGGAAGTAAATACTTTTTATGTTTTGTATTTGGAAGAAGCTTTTAATTCTGAAAGTGTAGAGGGAACGCATTATTATTGTGAAGAAGAAACTTCATGTACATTTGGAATCTTTGAGAAAATTAAAGGACTTTCAAATAAGAGTTTAGAAGATTATGAAGGGGGTTGTGAAAGTTTTGAGGATTATAAATCTTTTAAGAGCGAGTTAAAATATCCTGAGAATAGAGAGATTTCCTTAGAAATAAAAGAGTATAGCGAAAATACTAAATATTCTTGCAAATATTCTGAACCGGCCGCTTCTGATCAAGTTTATTCCATGAGTTGGAGAGATAAATTATTAAATTTAAATGGTACTGAGGAAACTTTAACTATAATATTGAGAACATGGTAATGAAAAATAAAAGAGGATATATGAAAACTTTGGAAGCAGTGTTTTCTGTTATCTTAATGTTGATAATTGTATTAACTATTATTTCATTTAATAGGGCCAGTTCTGGGGAAGTTCCTAATGAGATACAAAATTTACAAGATATTATCCTTGGAGAGATTCAGAATGATGAATCTTTAAGAGAGAAGGTTTATGTTTCTGCTGCAGGAGAATTGGAGGGGGCTTTTTCCGAATATATAGATTCTAATCGATTAGATTATAAGATTCAAATTTGTGAGGATATTGATTACTGTGAACCTTCTGACCTTATTAATGACTATGATGTGTTTGTTGATAGTATTATAATTCACAATGCTGGATATAGCTTTTTAGTCAGATTATACATTTGGTACAATGCATAATATTTTGTAGAAATATTTATATATAATTTTTGAGGAACACTTAGTTATGATAAAGAGGTTTAAATCTTTTTTTAAGAAATACTTGGCCAGAGTATTCAAGAAAAAGAGACATGTGAAATTAGGATTCTACGGTCCGCCTAATGCAGGTAAAACTACCTTGGCCAATAAAATTTGCATAGATTGGTTAGGTGAAGAAATGGGGGAGGCTTCTAAAATTCCCCATGAAACAAGAGCAATACAGACCAAAGAAAAAGTAAACATCAAATCTGGTAAAAAAGAATTGTCATTTAATCTAATTGATACTCCTGGAATTGCAACTAAAATAGATTATGAAGAATTCTTAAAATTCAAACTTAAGTCCAAGGAAGCTAAAAAAAGAGCTAAGGAGGCAACCAAAGGAATCATTGAAGCTATACAGTGGCTAGATGATATGGATGCAGTTGTTGTAGTTTTAGATTCAACTAAAAACCCATATTCTCAAGTTAATATTACAATAATAGGTAATCTTGCTGCAAGAGATATTCCAGTATTGATAGTAGCAAATAAAACAGATCTTAAAAGATCTAATATTAAAAAAGTAGAATCTGCTTTTCCACAATATACTACGATTGGGATTTCTGCAGAAAAAGGAGAAAATATGGAAAACTTTTATAAAGAGATATTCCGATTGGTTAAGTAAAATGTTATCTTTTAAGTATGTCCCATATAGAGAACATTCTGGATTAAGTAGTGATCAGAAACTTAATAAAATTTTTAGTATAATAAAGAAAGATAAAATAGTTCTTATGCAAGGAAAACTCAAGCCTGAAGAAGAAGCAAAATTGATTGAAAGAACGATGGGACAAATAACTAAAGATTTTCCTGGTATTTCTTTTTGTACTCTTTATCCAAATGGTAAGAAAAGTAGAAAAAAGAAAGATTTTTTTCAAAGAACTGGAGAAGCCATTAGTGGAGCGATGTATAAGGCTGTGATGGGAAAGAGAGATGGGTTGACTATTGTTGGGCCTGCTACAGTGATAAAAGATATTAGGAAGAATCCTTCCCAGATAGATTTGTTTATTCAATAAAATGCCTCATCAATGTGTTAGATGCGGAAACATGTTTAAGGATGGATCGAAAGATCTTCTTGCAGGTTGTTCATGTGGTTCTAAGTTTTTCTTTTTTATAAAAAAGGCTAAACTAGAAGAAGCTAAAAATATTTCTGCTAAATTAACTAGTAAAGATAGAGAACAAATAGAAAAGGATGTTGAAGATATAGTTGATTATAAACTTAAAGGTGAAGGACCAGTATTTTTAGATATAGAGTCTATAAGAATCCTGAAACCTGGCCAATATGAACTTAGTTTGATAGATTTGTTTAAGAAGAAACCTTTAGTGTATAAGCTTGAAGACGGAAAATATGTTATTGATTTAGTTTCTACATTTAATGCTGAATCTAAAGATTAATGAAAAGCTATATAAATCTCTTTATGACTTATTAATTACATGAAAAGAGGTGTAATGTTTCTTAGCTTATTTTTAATTAGTTTGCTAGTTCTTTCTGGGTGTGAACAAGGTTCTTTCTCTGGATATGTTACTAAAGATGGGAAGGATGATGGAAAGGATGACAAAGACGGAAAAGAGGGTGGAGAGTCTAAATCTGAGTCTGATGGCAAGCAAAGATCTCCACCTGGAATCCCGGCTTCTATGTCTTCAGAACAAAGTCCTTTGCTAAACTGTGAAGATTTTGTCTATAGTAATTGTCCTTCTGAATGTACTAAAATCTGTATTCCTTCTTCAACTAGAAATCCAGATGATCCATTATTAGATTGTCAGGATGTTGAGGGATCTTGTAGGTCTCCATTTGAGGAAGATGGAGAAGGAGAAGTAGTGGAAGGAGTTTGTGTAGATATTGATGGAGATGGTTATGGTTTTTTATATACTGAATCAGTAGAAGGTTTTGAAGCTACTTGTGATGTCTTTGATTGTGATGATAATAATTTCTGGGTGAATCCAGGGATTGTTGAAGAATGCGATGGAAATAATTATGATTGTGGGCTATTATGTGGTAATGGAATAGATGATGATTGTGATGGATTAAGAGATAGTTCAGATAATCAAGAAGTTTCTGAAAACCTTCAAGTGTTTGAGGATTGTACTGGTGCTTGTTATTCTAATGAGGAATGTTCTGAATCCTGGGGATATCTTTGTTTAGATGGACTTGGGGATGGTTATTGTGATGATGGGTCATGGGGTCCAAATTTTGACTGTAGTGTTTTTGAAGATGATATGGGGGATTGTGAAGAAGAGGAATTAGATTTTGATTGCAATGGGACTCCTTTTGTTATGACTGATGAAATTGAATCTTGGTTAGGAGATGATATTTGTGATTATGGACAATATGGCTTGGACTTTAATTGTGAAGGATATAATTGGGACGGAGGAGATTGTGAGTGCGGTGAAAATGATTTGAGCCGTTGTATCTTTGATCCTCCTAATGCAGACAGTTGTTCTGAAAATTATATGTGTGTATATCAATACTGTGATGGGTCTTTATTTGCCGGTAGCGATTTTGCATTAATTCCTGAAATTGGAACTACTAATGGGCTTGATGATATTACTTTTTCAGCAATTAGAGGAGGGGGATCTCCAATTGTCCCTAAAAAAGAAAGAGAAGTTTGTAGGTCTGGAAATTGTAGTTTCTTAACTAATTTAGATCTAATTGGAGATGGTTATTGTGATGAATTATTTAACTGTGCAATGTGGAGTTATGACGATGGAGACTGTGATGGGACAGAGGGAGTTCCTGATGTTGGAACTGATTATGAAAATGTAGTAATTGAAGAAGGTATTTTTAACACTGATTTAGTTAATACTGATATTTTTATATCAGGTACAAATCCTATCGAATTTTTGTTTAGTTCGTTTTTACAAATAACAGAAGATATTATAGTTGAAGGACATGATTCAGTTTTGGGACAAGGTTCTGAATTTTATTATTTTGAAAAATTAATTGGAGAAGGAGAAACTTTAGAGTTTACTGGACTTTTCCTGGATGCTAATGCTATTGCTTCTGGAAGAATTTATGATAAAACTTTGTATATCTCTTATGAAGATCTTCAGAAAGAATTGCCTGATAATCTTATTATTGAGTCCCATACTATAAAAGTTTTAGATGTACAAGCTGGAACTACCGATAGGGCGTCTCTGGAAATACAATCTAATACAATACGTACAAATCTTAAAGAAGGTGAGAAAGAATTATATGATATAAATAACGATGAAATATTTGATATTAATATAGAAATTTTATCTATTGATGAACAAAAAAATGTAAATGTTAAGGTAGCGTATAAATACCCTGAAGTTTCGAATAATTTTCAAAATCTTCCTCCAGAGTTTAGTCCAGAATTGTTTTCAACTGAAAAATCAGAAGAGTTTCTGAAAGCCTCAGCAATATTTGCTATGGTTCTTGTGATGTTCATAGTTTCCTTCTTATTAATTAGGAAAGCTGTTTCTTTGGTGAAATCCAAAAAATGAATGAAATAATAAGAAAAGATATACTTTCTGTACTTAAAAATAGTTTGAAAGCTATAAAAAAAGAAGATTCTATTGAACTTAGAAGTCAGAGCGATAAAACAATACATAATTCTTCTACCTTCCAAGATAAATACTCTATTACTACTGCAGTTGTGATATATTCAATCTATAAGTTATTTGATAAGAATAAAGTTAGAGAATATCCAGGTTGGAAGTCATTTGAGAAATTTTTAATCCTAGAACTAAAAAAATCTGTAAATTATGTTTCTAAAAATAGATCTGAACAATATCTAGAATCCTTAAGAAGAATAGTTAGAAGTATGACTAAACTGGACAAGGGAGTAGGTTTATTTGTAGATCATGTTATACATGTTACAAAAATTAAAAAGGCTACAAAGTTGCATGAACATGGTTTGTCTACTTCTAGAGTTGCAGAACTTCTAGGAATTCAAAAATGGGAAGTTATGTCTTATCTTGGACATACTAAAACTTTTGATACTTCATTAAATAGGTCAAAATCTGTTAAAGACAGATTAAATTTAACTAGTAAGATATTTAGTATAAAATGAAATCATTAGTATTTGACACCGGGACAGTAATAAGTTTAGTAATGAATAATCTACTTTGGACCCTGAAACCCTTGAAAAAACAATACAAGGGAGATTTCCTTATGCCTGCTAATGTTAAAGGAGAATTAATAGATAGGCCATTAAAAACCAAGAAGTTTAAGCTAGAAGCATTGGTTATTCAAGATTATTTAATGGAAGGGGTTTTCAAGCTAGTTGAATCTAAAGAAGTAAAAGATAAGGCAGCTTATTTACTGAAACTTGCTAATAATATATTTTGGGCTAATGGAAAACCATTAAAGATTATACAGAAGGCTGAAATGGAGGCTCTTGCAATTGTGATTCATAACAAATCTGACGCATTGGTTGTGGATGAAAGAACATTGAGACTTCTTGTTGAAAATCCTAAGAATCTTACTAGATTATTATCTCATAGATTGCACACAAACATAAAAGTTAACGAAAAAACTTTGAATGAATTCAAGAAAAAAATTGGAAATGTGAATGTTTTAAGATCTACTGAACTTGCTGTTGCTGCTTATGATCTTGGTATTTTGGACAGATTCATAACTTCTAATAAGAAAGTACATAATGAATTCAGAAGTAGTTTATTGGAAGGCGCACTTTGGGGCCTGAAATTAAGAGGTTGTTCTATTTCTGCAAATGAGATTAAAGAAATAATGAAATCTAAAGGATTTTAGTATAATTTGTAGTCACCACAAGGTTTATAAGCTTTTCACAACTTTCGAATTGTAACAAACTTTTCATGGTATAAGGAGGGTTAACAATGAAAAAGTATCTAGGATTGCTAGCGATTATTGCGGTACTTTTAACATCCGCTGTTTCAGCAACTGATTCAGATGATTTTAATATTACTGAAGTTAATTTGAATGAGTATGATATTACTTCCGGTAATACCTTTAGTCCAGTTTATGCAGGTGATGATTTAACTTTAAAAGTATTCTGGGAAGGTACTGGGAATGATACTACTGCTAGGATAACTGCAGAGCTAGCAGATGAAGAAGAAGAAACTGACTATTTCACAGTAAGAAATGGTTGGACAGGTTATAAAACTCTGGTTCTTGATTTGGATTCTGATATTGACCCAGGTCAATATACATTAAATATAGTTATGGAATCTGAAGATGGTAGCAGAGAAACATTCGATTCCTTAATAGTTGAAGTTGTTGGTCAAATGAACTTAGTTCAAATATATGACTGGAATGCTCAACAAGGAACAGAAATACAAGCTGGAGAAGTTCTTTTCACTAGTATTGGTGTAAGAAACTATGGACACAGCTTTGAAGAAGATGTTTATGTTAAGATGACTATTCCTGCATTGGGATTATCTACTAAAACTAACAAGTTTGATCTTGTAACTGAAGATTTTGCAGATAGTTCAAGTGCAGATGACGATGACGATTTTAAGGTTTACAAGGATTTATACTTGACTCTACCTCTAAACACTCCATCAAGCGTTTATGACGTTTTATTGGAAGTTGTTTATGATGATGGAGATGCTGTAGATAGCGAAACTTTCCAATTAGTTGTTGGTGCAGGTTCTGCTTATGATTCAGAAATCGAAGTGGATACAACAAGCCAAACTACTAAAGCTGGAGATGCTGTAGCTTTCTGGGTAAGTTTTGCAAATCCTAACGTAGACTATACTGTTGATGTTAATGGTGCAGATTTTGCAGATGTGACTGTTGCTGAAGAAAGTGATGGTGCTTATGTATTTGTTTCAGTTAATGAAAATGCAGAAGTAGGATTACATGATTTCACAGTTACTGTTAGTGCAGGATCTAATGAATTGAGATCATTTGATTTAACAGTTAACGTTACAGAAGGAACGTCTTATAGTAGTGTAAAGCAAGGTCTTGAATTAGGCTTTTCAATATTATTGGTAATTTTAGTTATACTTGGTATCATAGTTGCTGCTAAGAAACTAAGATCTGATAATGATGAACCTATAATTGATGAAGATCAAACTTACTACTAATTTCTTCTTTTTTTCTTTTTAAATTTTTTAAATTTATTTATAAAAAATATTTACTTTATTACAATAGTTTAATTACAATAATGTATTTATAAGGAACTTGTTTTCCACTCTAGTAACAAAAAGGAGGTTTCAACAATGAGTGGTAATAAACTCTTTAGCTTATTAGTAGTATTATTTTTATCGTTTCAGCTTGCAATTGCTAGCGAAGTAAATTTATATCAGGGGAGTGGGCCTGATGATATTTGTCCTGGATCTACAGGACTTTTTAGTGATGTTGTAGAAAATTCCGGAGATAGTCCAATTGAAGTGAGTGTTTCTTCATCTGGAACTGCATCTGTTTTTTCGACTACAGTTCCTCAAGGATTTGTTTTGGGTCCTGGAGATATAAGGAACATATACACTTACATTACTCCTTCTTCTAATACTAATTTGGGACAGTATGTCTTGGATATTTCTGCAAACTCTGAATCTTTGACGCATAGTATATTTGTTAAAGATTGTTTTGATTATTCTTTGACCTCCTTAGAAACCGAAAAGCATGTATGTCCAGGAGAATCAGAAAGTTTTCTTTTTGAAATAACAAACAATGGAGAATACGCTGAAACTTATGAATTATCTGTTGAAGGAAGTTATCCTGGTCAAGTTAGTTTGAGTGAGAGTGTTGTAAGCGTAGCTTCTGGTTCTTCCAAAAATGTTGAAGTTTTTGTTAGTGCAGAAGAAAGTTCTCTAGGAGATTATGATCTTAGTTTAGTTGTTGATCCCTATACTGGAAGCGTTGTTAAATCTGCAAGTTCTACTCTTGTTGTTGACCCTTGTTATGATTTTAAGATAAATACTGAAATGGATGCAATATCTTTTTGTGAACATTCTCAAGAAGTAGTTTCTATTGAAGTTGAAAATGAAGGTTCCACATCTAATACTTTTGAACTCGATTTAGATGGTCCTGCTTGGGCAAATCTAGGGAATAATAGATTAGATGTTGCTCCAAGTAGTACTGGAAATGTAGAATTAGTTTTATCTCCAGATTATGGAGTTGAAGGGGATTTTGAAGTAGTCTTCAAAGCAACTCCTGAAATGGGTAATGTTGAAGCGTTGAATGTATTTAATGTTAATATAAAGAAATGTCATGATGTTACATTAGATGTAGAAAAGAATTCTGATACTATTTGTAATTCTTTGGAAAGCAATTACAATGTTAATGTTGTGAATAATGGAGAATATGATAAAGACTATTATTTGGAATTAAATGGCCCAGATTGGGCAGATTTAGACCAGAGATCAGTTTCATTGGGCGTCGGAGAAGATAGTCAAGTTACTTTAACTGTAAATCCAGATTATGATGTTGTTCCTGCTACTTATACCATAGAAGTTTCATCACATGCTAAGGATAGCAGTAAAGTTGCTAGCACAGATAAGCTAGAAATAACTACAGTTACAAGAGAAGAATGTTACAAAGTTGTTTTAGGCTTAGATGATACTGAAGTTGAACTTTATTCTGATTCTACTGCTACTATTCCTGTAATAGTTGAAAATATAGGGTCTGATGAGGCAACTTATGAATTATCTGTTGGAGGAACTGCTTCTAGTTTTGTTTATTTGAATCCTTCAGTTATAACTTTGGGAGAATCTAAGTCTGAACTTGTTTACTTATATGTTGCTCCTGCAGAAAAAGTTAACTCTGGAGAGTATAGTGTAAGTGTTTCTGCTAGGTTGGAAGATAGTACTATTCTTGACTCTCAAACTGTAAATATAGTTGTTAATGAAGGTAGTGAAGAAGTTGTTGAAGTTACTGGAGAAGTTACTGCTGATTTAGATCAAGAGTTGTCTCCCTTTATGAGATTTTTAGCTTTCTTGAAAGGTTTGTTTACCTCTGAACCTTCTTTAGAAGAAGAAGTTGAAGAAGTAGATGAAATTGTTGAAGAGATAGTTGATGAAACTCCTGAGGAAGAACTCTTTGAAGAAGTTGAACTTGAGGAAACTGGAGAAGAGGTTGTTGAGGAAACAATTGAAGAGTCTCCAGAAGGTTTAATGAGTTTGGGAGACAGTGTTACATTTAATGTTGGTGACGAGGAGCATAGTTTGTCTCTTGAAGATAAATCTGCAAATTCAGTTTTGATTTTATTAGAATCCGATCCAGTTTATGTTGCCTTAGATGTTGGTGAATCTAAGGAAGTCGATTTGGATGGAGATGGAGTAAATGATGTTTTAGTTACCTTTAATGGATTTGTAGGGGATGAAGCAGATATTACTTACGAAGTTTTGACTACTGAATCTGTTGAAGAAGAAGTTGTTGTTGAGGAACCTACTGAAGAATCTTTAGACGAGGGAACTACTGAAGAAGAAGTTACCGAGGAAATTATAGAAGAAACTGCTGAAGAAGTTGTAGAAGAAGAAACAACTGTTGACGAAGTTTTGGAAGATATAACTGCCGAAGTTGTAGTTGATATTGAAGAAGATACTTATGAAGAACAAGGAGAAGGATTTTTATCTTCATTTATTTCAGCGTTTGGTAATATCTTCGGTAACTTAAAAGAATCAGTACAAACTTATAGGAGTCAATTGATTATTTTGGTTGTTCTTTTAATCTTGGTTTTATTGTCTGCTAAAACTGAATTTCTTTTAAAAGTTAAGGAATTCTTTGAAGAAGAGGTTGAAGAAGAACCTGTTATTCTTGAACCTGAAATAAAAGAAGAACCAAAGGAAGAAAAGAAGGTTAAGAAAGAAAAACCAAAAGAAATAGTTAAGGAAGAACCTGAAGAGGAAAGTGAAGAAGACTTTATCATAGAATTTGATGAAGACGAAGAAGATAAGTAACTTTCTTTTTCTTTTTTTATATTTTTGAAAGTAGAAAACTATATATATAGGTGTTATAGATTGTTTTATTATGAAAAAGAGGTTATTAGTTGTAAGTTTATTTTTAATTAGTATTTTATTTGTTTCTAGTTGTGCACAAATGAGTAAATATACATTAGAAGATAAGAATTCTGACGAAGTAGATGTACCTGTAGGGACTATTTTTGTAACTAGTGAAGAGTATGAGGGAGATATGGGTGCACCTTCTGGAGGAATAGATTTAGCAAATAAAAATTGTAATAAACTAGCTAGAGCTGCGGGATTAAAGGGGCAGTGGGTCGCTATGTTAAGTACTAGTGAGATCTATCTGGATGGCCTAGTTAGCAATATTCTTCCTTCCAATCAAATGTTTTATAATATGAATAATGAAGTTATAGCAAATAGTGTTGATGATTTGTTTGATGGAGAATTGTTTAATCCTATTCTTTATAATGAATTAGGTGAGATTTTAGAAGTAGGAGTATGGACTGGTTCTTATCCTAATGGAAGTTTAACTCTTTCTTGTGATGATTGGACGGAAGAAAATGGACAATCTTATGGCACTTATGGTTTTTCTAATGCCGATAATAATTATTGGTTGGGTAATACTCTAGGTTCTTCCTTTTTCTGGGCTAGTTGTGATTGGGAGGAACACATTTATTGTTTGAGGATTTTATAATTTTAAACTTGTTATTTTAGAAATTCCTTCTTGCATTGATATTCCGAATAACCTATCTGCTTCTGTTATAACTGAGTCATTGTGACTTATTACTACGTACTGGGCATTATCAGAATATTTCTTGAATAATTTTGCTAGTTTTTCTGCATTTCTTTTATCTAGCGCTGCATCAACTTCGTCCAATATATAAAATGATGCAGGATTGTGTTCTTGAATTGAAAATATGAAAGCTAATGTAACTAATGTTTTTTCTCCACCACTCAAACTTCTTATATCCATGTGTTTGTTATTTGTAATCTTAACAACCATATCTACTCCCCCTTCTAAGGGTTCTTCTTTATTCTCTAAAACTAGAGAGGCTTCTCCTTTTGTAGACAAACTATTAAATATCTCTTTGAATTTATCATTTAGATTTTTGTATGTTTCCATGAAGATTCCAGTTTTCTTTTTTTCAATTTCATCAATCATATCTAATACATCTAATTTTTCCGATTTAATCTTATCAGTTTTTTCAACAAGAGTTTGATGTTCTTGAACTAGTTCCTCATATATTTCTAAGGCCCTCATATTTATGTTTCCTAAGTTTGTAACTAATTTTTCAAACTCAGAGATCTCTTTTCTTAATTCTTCTATTTTTATGTTTCTTCTAATCTTTCCGTCTTTGTAATTTTCAAACTCTTTTTGTAGTCCTTCTAGTTCTGCTACATGTTTTGCCCTATAGATTGAAAGTTCATTTTCTCTTTTCTCTATTTTTCTTATTTTTTCATTCTCAACTTCTAGTGCATTCTCTTTTTTTCCTATTTCTTCTGTTAATTTATTACGTTTATTTGTCAAATCTTTAACTTTTTCATAGAATGCTTTTTCTTTCTTTTCACTTTCTTTTAAATTTCCAGATTCACTTCTAAGAATAAGTTCTAATTCTTTTAATTCACTCTCAAAGTCTTCTTTTTCTTTGTTATGATCTCTGAGGATTTTATTTATTCTCTCATTTTCGTCAGATAACATATTAATTTGAGATTCTAGTGCACCATTTTCAGAATTAAGTTCTATTAATTGCGCTTGTATATCTCTTCTATCTTCTTCTAATCCGGAAGTTCCCTTTCTTAAGAATTCTATCTCTTGTTCTAATTTTAAGATTTTATTATCATTGGTATTTCCTTGTTTAAACCCAATCTTTGTTCCTCTTCTGTATCCTCCGACCATCGCTCCCGAGGTTTCTACTAAATCTCCTTCAAGAGTGACCATCCTTGCTCTTCCAATTCCTATTTTTCTAGCTGTTGGAATGTCATCAACTATTAAAGTAGAACCAAAAATATTACTAAATGCATTTTCGTATTTTTTATTATATTTTATTAAGTCTTTAGCTAAGCCATGAATTCCTGGAAGTTTTGTTAAACTTTTAGTTCCAGGGTTTGCATCTTTAGGTTTTATTTTGTTTAAAGGTAAAAAGGTTATTATTCCAAGTTTTTCACTCTTTAATGCCTTTATACACTGCTCTGCACAAGAATCATCTTTTGTTATTACGCTCTTCATTCTTGCTCCGGCACATACTTCTAATGCCATTGCATATTTGTCATTGACTCTTCCTAATTCAGATATTGTTCCGTGAACTCCATTCATTGATGAAATTCTTTCTAAAGAAGGATTTGTGAAAGTCCCATTAGAATCAGTTCTTAAGTTAGCTAATTCGTTTACCTTTGCCGTAAAATCTGCAGAAGGAGTTGATTTTCTACTTAAGGAAGAAGATTGTTTTTCTAACTTAACTATTTTTGTATCTATTTGATTTTTCTCTTTGAATATTGATTCTATTTTTTTATTGTTTTTAGAAATGTTTTCTTCTAATTGTTTTTTTCTTTCTACTATTTTGGATAATTCTTTTTTTATTGTTTCTGTTCTTGTTTTTGCTTCTGTTAAGTCGGTTTTTATATTTGTAATTCCTTCTCTAAGATCTATTTGTTCTTTTTCTCCTTTTTCTTCTAAAGTTTTGTTAATATTATATATCTCTTCTTTTCTATCTTCTATATCGTCCTTTACTAATCTAATCCTAGAATTTATCTTCTCTATTTTCGTTTCTATATCTTTTACAAATTTTTCAGCCTTGTTTTTCTTTTCTTCTTTTTCCTTTATTTGAATATGTAAATATGTTGCCTTATTATCTTTGATTTTGTTTTTGAGATCTAAATATTTCTTTGCTTGATCTCTTTCTTTTTTTAATTCTCTTAAATGTGCTTCTCTTTCAGTTAGTAAAATGTTTGCTTCGGTTAATCTGTCTTCTACTTTTTCTAGTTCAGATATAGCTTTATTCTTTTTATCTTCAAAAACAGAAATTCCTGCAATCTCTTCTAAGATTAATCTTCTTTCTAAGGGCTTCATACTTGCAAAATGAGTTATATCTCCCTGCAATATGATGTTATGTCCATCTGGGTCTATTTTTGCAGAAGAAAGTAAGTCTATTACTTGTTGACGGGTCATCTTTTTATCATTTATTTTATAATCTGATTGACCGCTTTTTTTGATAACTCTTGATATTTTTACTTCTTTTGAGTTTAATGGAAATACTTTGTTAGAATTATCAAAGAAAATTGCTACTTCTGCACTACCTGAAGGATTTTTCTTTTTACCGCCGTTGTAAATAAGATTTGCAGATTTTTCTGCCCTCATGCTTTTTGCAGAAGATTTACCTAGGACAAAACATAGGGAGTCCATGATGTTACTATTATGTACGAAGATGCCATTACCTATGAAGTTATGATTATCTGGAATAGTTAGATCGTAGACATATTTTTCACCCTTGATTTTTTTTATTTCTACTATTTTATCCCAAAATATATCTGAGTTTGCTAAATTATTTAGTTTGCTTAAATTAAGTGTTAACTCTTTTAATCTTGATGTAATATTTTCTTGTATGAAATTGAAAAAATTGTCTAAGTTTTCTGGTTTAGCTTGGAAATTGTTTTTAGCCCAATGGTCTTTTATTAAATGTTGACAAACTCCAATATCTTTTCCAGCTTCTCTTCCAGAAATGTTCAATGTATCCATTGTGTTTATTAATTGAAGTTGATCTCTTTGGAGAGTTATTCCTTCGTTTAATATTTGGTTGAATTTATTGTTATAGAGTGTTGATATTTGTGATAATCCTTGTCTGCTTGGATTACATCTGTTCTCAATATAAGCTGCTAGTTTTGGATATTTATGCCTTATTGGTTTATATTTTATTCCTAGAAGATTTGTTGTCTTTTTTATTAAGTTATTTGTTTCTTTCGGAAGTAAATCGGAATTTGGATTAGGTATTTTATTTTTTAGAATTTTATTTTCTAAAGTTTCTTTTTTGTATTTACACTTTAAAGGAATTTGTGTATAAAATCTTTTTGCATTTTCATGACCACTAATGTAGATGTAATAGTATTTTCTTTTTGTTTTTTTTATTGTATTTGTTGCACAACATAATCTTTCTTTTTTAATTGAGTTGATATTAAATCTATGCAATAGCATTTGAATTTGGTTTGCTAGTTTTTCATTTTTTGTACAGAATTCGATACTTCTTGTTCCAATATGGCCATCTGTGTCGAACAAGCTAGATAGAATGTTTGCAACTGTTTCATTATCACTATTAAGAATAAATTTTGGAATGTATTTGTGATTAGGGGTGTATTTTTCTTCTTTGTTTTTTAAATGTTTTAAGATTATGTCTTTAAAATTCCTGTCTGTGTAGAACAATCTTGTTATATTATCTTCATATCTGATGTTTTTTGGATCAATTTTAAATAGTTTTTTTATTGTAGTTTTAAGATCTTCTATAACTTCAGGATCTTTGTTTATGAATTCTATTCTATTCTTAGTTATGTAACCATCTCCAATTAAATAACCAAATATTCTGGCAAGGTCTTTATTGTTACTTTTATTTTTGGTAGTTATTTCTCTTGGCGAGGCGATTAGGTTATTTGGTTTTAAATCCTTAACTAGTGAGCTTTTTATTTTTCCGTTATTGTAAATCATGACTGGATGACAGCCAGTTGTTTTTACCTTTTTTCCACTTCTTGTTTTTATTTCATATAAAAATGGATCTCCTTCTCTTTTAATGAATTTAGAGATTTTTTTTACTTCAATTTTCATGGACTTGGGATTTAGTGAGAAAATTTTAATATCTTCATTTGAATCACAATATACTCCATCATCCAATATTTTTATTTTTTTAGAATCTTTTAATTTTGATTCTATTAGTTCTCCAAGAACTACCTCAGATCCATCTTCTAATGTAACTATTGTGTCATAAGAGCATGATTTCCCAGAACCATTCGGACCAATTACACAATTAAAACCATTTCCAAAAGAAAGCTCAGTTTTTTTAGCAAAAGATTTGAAACCGTTCGCTGTTAATTTTGTAATCCTTGTCATTAGAGTATCACCAATGTTTTTTTATTTAAATAACTTTCTTCACTTGAATTGTTCTAATTTCTTTTGTGATTTGTTTTTAACTAAGTTTTGAAAAGTTTTCCAACTCTTTCTGAATATTTCTGGATGTTTTTCAAAGTTTGATTTTATAAATTCTTGAGTTGTTTTGTTAGAAGGATATCCTGGTCCAGTTTCTCCATACTTTTGTTTTATTTTATCCATTTCTCTTTCTCTTGTTACTTTAGCTAAAATTGATGCAGCACTACAAGCAGGATAATTTGAATCTGCTTTATGTTCACAGATTATGTTTATATCAGGATTATCTAGTAAATTTCTTACGTATTCTTCGTATTTCTTAGGTATTGGATGCGGGCAGTCTAAGATTACTACGTCTGGTTTGAATTCGTTAATTATTTCTGCTGATTTTTTTGCTTCTAACCAGTTTAGATTCATTTCATCTTTAGAAAGAACTGCATCATCTACTTCTTTTGGCTCTATATTAATTATCCTTGTAGTTTTTGCTACATTAATTATTTTATCAAATAGAATTTCTCTTCGGTTATTCTCTAGAAGTTTTGAATCTTTAACTTCTATTTCGATGAGTTTTTGCTCATCAGTCTCATTTATCATAACTCCCGCTATGATTAATGGTCCTAGAACGGGTCCTCTGGGCGAATTCAGAAGTATATTACTGTAATTCTCTGCCCGCTTCGTCTATTCCCAGTATTGTTGTCATATTACTAGTATCCTTTTGTGAAAATTAATTAACTCCCACGTTTTATCTTTGTTTCTTTTTACTAATTTTAATTTTTCTAATTCTTTTAGTCTTTTATATGAAGAGTTATAATCCACATTTAATATTTTTGAAAATTGATTAGTTCTTTTTAAGCCTTTCTTAATCAAATCTATGTATCTTTTTTTAATCGGAGAGATTATTATAAAATTACTTTTTGTCCAATAACTTTTACTTCCTGATCTGTAATTTGTGATTTTCCCTTCTTTTTTTAAATTGATTAAAACTTCACATAATCTTGCTTGACTTCTTTTGAAAATTTTTGCTAATTCTTTAGTTGTATAATATTTATTTTCTAGTAAGGGAAGGATATTTATTTTCAAATAATTTGCACTATAATGAGTTTCTTTGAATCCATTGAAAGCATTGCTGAATTTCTCTTTCTTTTCTGGATGAAGGTCTGCAATTTTTATTTTTTCTAATTTATTCCAATTTTCCCTTCCCCAAATACTATAACTTCTTTCCCGAGGCATATACTTAAATTTTATATTTAAATATATTAATATATCTTCTACTAGTTGATTTCTCTTTCCCTGAGCAATTCTAATAGTTCTTGAACAACTTTTTATACTATGCTTAACATTTCCTTCTCCAGCAAGAAATCCTCTTAGAATATCTTTGTACAATCTTTCTTTGTTTATTGTGTTCTTAACAATCTTTTTCCAATCTTTCATTAAATTTACTGAAGCTAATCTCCAAATAAAATAAGGTTTATTTGCCCTTGTATCAGAATAATTATTTATTTTATCTACATCTAAGTTTATTTCTACTTTTTTATTATCTGGAGAATATATGTATAATCTTTTTCTATGTTTTTTATTTTTGGATATTGAATCTAAATTGTTGTGAAAAATGTTTTATTAGTTCATAACAGTTATTTGTAAAAGTTATTTCACCTCTAGATTTATTATCTCCTTCTGCTAACCATAGTCCAACACACTCTGCTAATTGGTTGCCCATATAATAATTATTTTGTTAATTTAGTTTATATAATCTTTCTAGGCCTATGGCAAGTTGTCAAGAAGCAAATCTTACCTTTGAATAAAATAAATATGGTGATGGGCAAAAATCCCACCTACCCATAGCGAAGGTTGGATTTGAACCAACGACCCCCGGGTTATGAGCCCGATGAGCACTCCTGACTGCTCCACTTCGCTATCTATGTTAAAGAAAATTGGCTTATTTTTAAAGGTTATTGTTTAGATTCTCTGGTGCATTATCGGGTGTTTTGGATAATAAAAAATAAAGAATAATTATTTAAAATTATTTTATTGTTCCACCAAGATAATTCCTAAAATAAATTTGTTCTTCTTTCCAGAATATTCTCTCTTCTCCAAAAAAACTATTTATATTTCCTTTCCATTCATTCTCATACCTAAAATCTCCTTCTTCATGATTCTTTGGTCCTCTTACTGGAAAGTCTTCTGGGAATTTTTGTAAACATCTTTTTAAGAAAGAGAAACATCTACTTGATAAATCTTCATGTGATAACATTCCTCCCCTATAGGACATAGACCAAATTGGGGTTCCATTACACCAAACAATCTCTTGTCCTGTATCAGTAAAGTATCCAAAATACTTATCTCTATACAAAAGAGGTCTCTCTTCATAAGTATATTCTAAACCATTGTCTTTTGTTTTAATAGGTTTAGCTGTTTTTGAAGCAAAAGTAGCTTTCTTTGCTCTCTGTATAAAATCTGTTATTTCTTTGTTTATCATTTTTTTGAGTCTCCATGGTGAAAATAAATTTTATAAGGAACATTAGACCTTTTGCAGTATTCTGATATCTTTTCTTCTAAACCATCCCAATAAGAATTATCTTTTTGAATTTGTTCATAAAGAGGAATTAATTTTGGCTTATTCTCTCTAAGAAATTCAAAAATTCTTTTTCTATTATTTGTTCTTATGTTTAAATTTTCAAATAATACCTCATCAGCATAATTTTTTGAAAGATTTACTAATCTCTCAAAGTCTGTAATTTCTGGAAATATGGGAGAAACAAATAAATATGTTCTTATTCCTTCTTCATGAAGTTTTTTTAATGTTTCTAATCTTCTTCTAGGCGATGAAGCATATGGCTCTAATTTTCTTGAAATATTTGCATCTAATATTCCTACCGAAATACCCACTCTTAAATTCTTAAATTGTTTTAATAAATCTAAATCTCTTAGAACAAGTGGAGATTTAGTTAAAATTTCTAATTTTGGTTGAAATTCTAACAATCTTTCTAAACACCCTCTTGTTACTTTATATTTTGCTTCTAAAGGCTGATAAGGGTCTGTTACCGATCCAATTAGAATAACAGAATCCTTTTTAACTGATTTTGAAGTTATTGTTTCTGGAGCATTAACTTTAATATCTACAAAAGAACCCCACTCTTCTCCTTTATGTCCTGTGAACCTTTTCATAAAATCAGCATAACAATATATACAAGCATGCTGACAACCAATATATGGATTCAAAACAAAACCTGCATCTGGCAGATTACTTTTTGTAATTACTGATTTTACTTTTTTTTCTTTTATTTTCATAAGATTTAAATTTCCCCCAAATATTTAAAGTTTAGCAATTTCTGAAAATTTTTGATATCTTAAATCGCCCAAAATGGACTCTTCCAGTGGTTCTCCGTGATGGTCATATGCCCATGGGTCTGAAAGTAATAAACCTTTCGAAGTTATGTTAAGATGGCTTGAATTTTTTCCTGAGTTTCTTAAAGCAGTTTGAACATAAATCTTTGGGCCTTTAGATTGTTCTAATCCTTTATATACTTTAATTGCAGTTTGATACTCTTTATTTGTTAAGCTTAAATCTAATCTATGTGCCCCTCTCCCTACAGGGAAGAATCTCATTAAATGCAATCTATTTACTCTAGTATTAGTTAAGTTTCTATAAATCCCTTCTATTATTTCTTCATCAGTATTTAGTGTTGTTAAAGGAATTTGAGCTATTGTCATAATACCTGCTCTAACTACTTTTTCTATTTGTTCTAAATTTGAAGAGTTATATCCTTTTGGTCTAAGAGTATTAGGTTCATAGGGAAAGTCATAAGTAAATCCAACTTCTCCAACAATATCTTTTAGGGTATTTTTGTCTACAAGAGCCAATCCTTTCCCAGTAGTTGTAATTGAGATACTATCTTTTCCGAACTTTTTACTTAATCTTTCTATTATACCTACATTCTCGTTAAAAAGTAAGGGTTCTCCTCCAGAGACATCAATATCAAAATTTTGCATATCTAAATTATCCACAATTCTCAATTTGTCTTCTAATGATAATTCAATTTTCTTCTTTTTGATTTTTTCTAATTCAGATTCTAATGATTCAGAAGAAAGTTGGAGATAATAAGCATTAATACAACAAAAAGAGCAATTCCAAGGACATGCTTGAGTGATATTCCAAATTAATGGTATCTTTTGCATAGATATTATAAAACAATACTATTTTATAAGTCTTTTATTTGTAGTAACTATAGAGTGAATATAATTTATGGAGAATTAGCTTTTTCAATCAACTCCAACCAACGATTAGGAGTTTCAAATTTTAATTCAGGAATAGCAACCTCGCTTGGAGTTTTGTGATTTAACGCTTCGTGTTTCTTAATGAAGTTGTAGTATATTTCAATTCCTTTCATTAAAGAATAAGCAGAATGAATTGAGCCGTGTAATCCTCTAAATGCTCTTGTTCTCTGCCTTATTGAGTTATGAACTCTCTCAACCCAGATATTAAAGCCCTCACCTTTTGAAGCAGTTACAACTTTGTGGGTTATTTTGTGTTTTCCTAATCTATTATCATAACCCCAAGTTTTCTTAACTAAATTAGTGTAAGTTGTTAAACCATCTGTTGTAACAATCTTAACTCTATCTTGTGTTTTGTCTTTAACTTTGTTTAGAACAGATTTTAATTCCTTCTTATTTCTGTTCTTTGCATAAGTGGAGTTAATAAGAAATCTTGTCTTAACATCAATAGCATTTATACTCCAATTTTTATCTATTCCTTTACTACCCTTTTTATGGCTTAATCTTCTATGATACTCCATCTCATCAATTTCTATATATGAGCCAGAATTAATTTGAAGTTTATCTGTATATTTTGAAATCTGAACAGAGTATTTTCTAATCCATCTTAAAATAGTAGAATGGTCTGAATTGTGAGGAAAGAACGCCTTAAAGTGTTCTTGAACCCCACGAGTAGATAAACCCCGAAAGAATAAATCTAAAGCACAGGTTATTTTTTGAGGTGTGTTTCTCATTCTTGCGAATGAGTCTGTAATAAATCTATTTGAGCAGAATTTACATTTATACCTTTGAATCTTTCCTCTGTTCTTTGTTTTTCTTTTTCCATCTTTCTTAATTTCTTTACTCTTACACTTTGGACAAATTATTTCTTTTTTCATAGAGGTATATAGGTATAGTAGTATATAAATATTTCTATACTTAAGTATATACATACTCTAAAACCAAAATATTTATATACTCTTAGAGGTAATAAGATTTTATGGGACAACGTAAAAAAACGAGTTTAGTAATAGATGAAGATTTATGGCAAGAAGTTAAAATTCATTGTATCAAACAAAAAATAGATATTTCTGATTGGGTTGAAGATTTAATTAAAAAAGAATTAAAGAAAAAGAATTAATTTTTTTATCGATTTCAGCACCCTTTAACGCACCAGAAAATTGTTTAGATTTTATCTAAAAAGACTTAAAAATTGTACTTTGTTCCTTTTTTTATGAAAGCTTATAATGTTATAACTGAAAATATTGAAAATTTGGAAGAAATATTTACTAA
>CAYFNK010000006.1:0-22450 GCA_964344555.1 Candidatus Woesearchaeota archaeon
TTATTTGGAGAAACCGATTATTCTTTTAAGGTTTGTTGTGAAGCTCCAATTTCAAGAAGTGAGTTTTATCCAGTGGTTAGATTCTCTGAGGAAGATAATGCTCACGTGCAAGCTCAAGGATCAACCCCAGAATATTCTATTCCAGTTGGTTTTGAAGGTGCAGAGTGTAATGTTGATAGTTCTTGTTCTGAGGAAGAATTTTGTGTTTTTAATTTTCAGGATGGATTAGGAAATGAAAATAATTCTCATGTTGCAGGATGTGAAGTAGATTATGCTAATTCTGTTTGTTGTGTTGCAGGAGGAAGTCCAGGTGGAGATCCTTGTGAAGGACTTGGAGGGGAGTGTGATATAAATATTACTTCTTGTGAGGAAGGTGGAAGTTTGATATATATTCCTGGTTCAAATAATTGTTATGATAGTTGTTATAATTGTTTAACTATTAGTGGTTATTCTTGTAATAGTAGTGATGGGATATTGAATCCTGGAGAAACTTGTGATTTGGCTATGCCAGGGTATAATTCTTCACCTGGGGAGTACAGTTCATGTAGTGGAGATGATTGTACATGGGAATGTTCTCTGCCTGATGGAGGATGCCAGGACGGAGAAACTTGGGATGAAGATGAGTGTCAATGTGTAGCTGACTCAAATAATCCAGGAGGTTATTCTCCTGATTGCGAAGGAGTTTTTAGAATAAAGGAAGATTGTTTCTCTTGTTACGACGATGAGAATGCTCCCTCGGATGTTTGTGATGGAAGTGTAGAAGGATATAGGGAAGTTAATTATTATCTCTATATGTTAGATGGTGCTGAAAATTTAGATTATTGTGATAATGCAACTCAAAATAACTATACAGATTGTACTTATCCTCTTAATCCAGACTGTTGGTTTTCCAATGCAACTATAGGTTGTTCTTTAACTGGAGAAGAAGTTCCTTTTTTTGATACTTTCTCACTAATATTTGCTTTAATGATACTTACTTCTTATTATGTAGTTAGTAGGAAACAAAAAGTTTTATAAAACAAATTTTTTTCTTTTGAATTAGGCGTGAATAGTTTAGTGGTAAAATATCGGCCTTCCAAGCCGAAGTCCGGGGTTCAAGTCCCCGTTCGCGCATAACTTGTTGTGTTCTTGTGCCTCGGTAGCTCAGTTTGGATAGAGCACTTCCCTCCTAAGGAAGGGGTCGCGGGTTCAAATCCTGTCCGGGGCGTTAGTTTTTTATACTAATTACTAAATTTATTTATTATGGAAAAAAGAGGAATATCTCCATTAATTGCTACACTTTTTTTAGTAGGTTTAACAATTGCTCTTGCAACAGGAATAGGAATTTGGTCTCAGGGAATAACTAAGACTAAAATGGAAGGTACTGAACTTTCTCCAATAACTGTAGATTTTGATGTTGAAATATCAAGTGCAGGAGAATGTTATGAAGAATATCATTGTTATGGAATATTGATAACAAATAATGAAAATTTTGGAGTTAATTATCTTGTTATTACTTCTACTAATGAAGGAATAGAATCAGAATCTCCAGAAGATTATTATGTTGGCCCTTTCCAATCTAAATTATTTACTGTTTCTTATGATAAAGGTTTAGGAAAGGAAGATGTTAAGACTAGTGTTGATGCAGTTTCATTAAATTAGTACTTCTATTTTTTTATTTGTATCTAAAGCATCTACTAGTTTTCTTCCTAAGTCAGATTTTTTATGAACTTTAATTTCCCCTTTATTGGAAACTATTGCTGAAAACAAAAAGTTATCTTCTAAGTTAAATTCCGCAGATTTCTTTGATAAAGATTTTGAAAATTCAAAGATTACATATCTCTTTGTTTCTGCAGTTTTAAATCTAGTTGCTTCTTTTTTTTCTTCTAAAGGTTTTACAGTTAAATTAATTCCTAATTGTTGTTCTATATTATGTATTCTTTTTCCGCCTTGTCCTATTATTGCAGGAATCTCTCTTTCAGGTAAGTAAATTACTGCTCTAATTGGCGAGATTATTTCAACTTTAGATTTGTTAGAATATTTTCTTATTTCTCTTTCTAATTGTTTTTCCGCTAGCTCCATAGTTGGAGATTTTTCTTTTGAAATGGGAATAATTACTGTTTGTTCTCCATAGCTGTATATCTCATAAGCAAGTTTATTTTCTAAAAAATCATAAACTTCGATTATAGGTCTTGCTAAATCTGATTCTGTCATTCCTGTTGGAACTTTAACAGTTATTTGTAGGGTTAATACAGAAGTTATTTCTCCGGAATCCATAAAAATTATTGTGTCTATGACTGAAGGTATTGTTCCAACTTCTAATCTTGAAATAAATCTTTGAACTGAATCTATTGCTGATGCTGAGTGTATTACTCCTAAGCAATTTGACCCACCAAGTCTTAAATCTGTAAATAATTTGAAATCAGGAGTGTCTCTTATTTCATCAAAGATTATGTTATCTGGTCTGGATAAAAATAAGATGTCGTGAATTTCTTCAGAGGTAGTAAAACTCTTGGAATATTGGGTTATATCTTCTGTTAATTGTAAATCTCTTGGAGATTCTACTGTTTTTGTGATCTTTCCTTCTTTTGAGTAGAATTCTGCTATTCCTTGTGCAAATGTAGATTTACCTGAACCAACTTCTCCGGCAATTAATATTCCTCTTGCTTTAGTTTTTATTCTTTCTAGAATTTCTTCCGGCATTTTGTAGTCTTTTAAGGATAGTTTTTTTATTGGTTTAATTACTGTGATTTCAATTCCTTCCGCAACTGGAGGTCTTACTATCACTATTCTGTAATTTTTGTATTGAACTACTGTTGAACCCTGTCTTGAAATTTCTACAAAAGATTTAGGGTCTATTTTTGTTTTTTCAATTATTTCTTTTGCTAGTTCTTCCATTCTACCTTTTGATAATTTTTTCTTTCTTAATTTTACTAGATTCCAATTTCCAGGTTTACCCTTTTTTGCTACAGGAATTGTATCTTCCTTAAGGTGGATTGACATAGTTTGATTATCAAAGAACCTCTCAATCTCTAGTTTTTCTTTTGGTGTTTTTTGTGCTATAAACTTAACAGTTAGACCATAGGCTTGAGCAGATTCTGATTGAACTCTGTCTGCAGTTATCAAAGTTGCAGATTCTTTAAATGCTAAATTTCTGATTAATGCGTCGATTTCACCTGCTTTTGCGAATCTAATTTGTTCAGAAGTAGGTCTTTTTCCTTCAAATCTAATTTTTACTTTTTTTGACTTTTGTAATTTTTGTAATTCTTTTAATTCATCTAATCCTAGAAATCCAATTTCCTTTCTTTTGTTTGCTTGAGCTTCTAATTCTGATAAAACCGCATTATGAATTATTATTTCTCCAGAGATCTTTTTATCTCTGATTAATTTAGTGATTTTTCCTTCTATTATAACTGATGTATCTGGTACATATTTTTTCATTTTTTTCTTCTCCGAAATACTTTTAAAGTACTATTTTCTATGGTTTATAGTGCTAGATGATTAGAAATCGAGTTAATTGTCTAGCACAAAGTTAGTTCTTAAAGGTTTTGATTTTGGTACATTGGTGCATTAAAGGTTGGTAGAATCAACTAATTAGAATTATCTTTATTGTTTAATTTTAATATTCTCTAACATTAAAACTGAAAAAAATAATGAGTGGTTAGAAGTTCTAATTAATTTCATAAACAGCAGAATATCCATGCTCTTTTGAACATTCAAAAACCTTTTCTAAATTTTTATCTAAATCCTCTTTGATTTTAATATGTTCCTCGTCATTCAGAGGCATATCAAAATCAGTAAAAAACACAAAACTATTTTTATCTGAATAATGATTTTTAATCATATTTTTTAGAGATTCAAAATTCCGAGGATTAGGATAAAAATGAGTTTCTTGTCTTGTGTAATAATAAACTATTGCAGATTCATCAGTAACAATTAAGGCGTTTTCCTGATTTTGTAAAAATTTATTTCCTTCTAAAAAACAGTTATTTGTGTCTGTATAAGAATTATTATATGTTGTATAAAATTGAGATGAAAGAGAAAATAAACTTATAATTATAATTCCCAATAAAATAAACTTTTTGTATTTTTTAATTTTGTCTATAAAATATCCTGAAATTAAAGCAATTGTTGGCACAATTGCTAAAATAAATCTGTCTTCTTTATGAGGCATATAAATTGCCATTCCCAAGAAGAAAGCAAACCAAATTAATAATAAGTAAATCTCTTTTTTGAAAAAATCTTTCTTGTATAAAATATAAATTAAGGCGATTACAAAAATAATTCCAATCATTGAAAACATCTGCCACCAATAATCAAAAAAGAAATGCCAAGATTGAAGTCCGCCCCAATAAGCAGAAGCTTTTGCTCCGTGGATAAAAGCTCCTATTGGATTCTTATATTCAAAAATTCCATAAATAAACCAAGGAATTAAAGTTCCAAAAAAAGCTAAAATTGAATACCATAAATATTTATCTTTTAAGAATTTTAGGGATTTATCTTTTACTAAAAAATACAAAAGAAAAATAGGCATTATCCATAAAGCAGTATATCTTGATAAAAGTGCTAAAGCTAAAAACACCCCAAATAAAATCTTATGTTTTTTGTTGTTTTCTTCGTAACCTTCCAAAAAACTAAGAAATGTTAGTAATACAAAAAAAGTAAATAAAACTCCTGTTAGAATTTTTGCACTATAAACAATATGCAACGGGATTAACAAAAATAAAATTGCCGAATAAAGAGCAACTTTTTTATTAAACATTTTTTTACCCAATGTATAAACTAAACAAACAGATAAAGCCCCGACTAATACTATAAAAAAATTTGCTAAAAAACCAAGATTAAAAAAATAAATAGGAGATAACAAATAGGGCAATAATGGGGCTCTAAATCCTATTTTAGGCCAAGCATAAAAACTATCTCCTCCAGACGGAATAAAATCACTCCATCCATTATGGGCAACAGAATAATCTAAAATATTTTTACTTAAATCATATCCCAAATTTGCATAAACTGTTTCATCCCAAATTTTTAGTGGCGTAGCAAAAACAAAAATTCCCCTAATTATAAAAGCAAGAAAGTAATCAAATGGACAAAAAGAAAGACACAAAATAGGGGATTAATTCAAAGATATAAATGCAATGATTGTGATAAAACTTTTACAATAAATGATGGTTTCTTTAGAATGAGAAATCATCCAAAGAAAATAACTTGCGCCTTAGACTTATTTTATAGGGGAGTTTCTACCCGTAAAGTGCAGGAACATTTTAAAGCATTTTATCCTCATAATTCAGACCATACTTCTGTTTTAAGATGGATTAGAAAATACTCAATAATGGTTTCAAAATTCACAGATAATCTTTACCTCAACATTGGGCAAGAAATTCAAATTGATGAGATGGAATACCATAGAAGGAAATTCTATAATAAAAAAGGTGTAGATAAAAATTGGTTTATTGATTGTATTGATTGCAGAACAAGATTTATGATTTCTTCTGAATATGTTAAGGCAAGAGAACAAAAAGAACTTAAATTTGTTTTATCAAAAGCAAAACAAAGAACAGGAGAGCAGGTTAAGATTGTAACTTCTGACGGACTTCTTGCTTATCCGAATGCAATTAAGAAAGTTTATGGATTTTCAAATAAAACTCATAAACTCAATGTTTTTCATAATCAAGTTAATGCTTCAAAAGGAGAGGGCTTTAACATTATGATTGAAAGATTGCATAATTCAATTCGTGAGAGAACTAAAACTTTCAGAGGATTTCATGGAAGTGTAGAAAGTGCAAATGCTATAATGAAGGGTTATGAAATATTCCATAATTTCATAAGAAAACATCAATCAATAAAAAGATGTCCTTATGAACTTGCTATTCCTGAATTGAAACTTAATTCTGAAAATAAATGGATGGAATTGATTAAAATGGCAAATGGATAAATTATGACAAAATTACCAACCTTTAATGCACCAATGTATGATTTTGGTAAAATTTAAAAGTGAAAGATTAGTGTTTTTAATTTATGCGGGAGTGCCGGAGTGGTCAAACGGGCATGGCTCAAAACCATGTGACTTAGTGTCTACGCAGGTTCGAGTCCTGTCTCCCGCATTTAAATCATTTGTAGTAAGAGTAAGGACAACTTTTTTTATTGAGTATTTGATTTCTTTGAAAAGGAGTAAGTTTAGGAGGACAAAATCCAAATCTTTTCCAAATTAAATATTTGCTTATATGTTTCTGATTTGAAGATAATTTTAATTTTTCAAACCAATAAGTTATATCTTTTAATCTACTAACTCTCAGAACATAACATTTTTTGTTATTATTTCTATTAACTGTTTTAGAAGTTTTAACTAATATTATGTCATTGTGTAAGTTTAATTTTGAAATTATTTTTGAAACTTGCAAAATTAAGTTTTTAGAGGTAGATGTAATATTAATTCTTGGTACACAATTATACTTTTTCCTAAACTGATTGTCATATTCTCCATATGCTTTATCAAAATGAATTCCTCCATCCGTCCCCTATTATTGCTGCACAAATTTCTGCAACTTCCTTGTTTTTTTGCATAATTTAATTTTGATTTTGTTATTTAAATATCTCTCTTAGGTCTATGACAAGGTGACAAGAAAATAAGTAGTTTTAATTTAATGACCCCACCGAGATTCGAACTCGGATCTTCCGCTCCGAAGGCGAGTATTCTATCCATTGAACTATAGGGCCAATAATATGAAAAAATTTGGTTTTAAAAAAGCTTCTAATAAGTAAATTTATATAGATTTGATATAAAATATTTACTAATGAGAGATGCTTATCTTAAAAGTAGGAAACAAGTTCTTGATCAACTTCAAACTAAACTAACTACCGGATTAAGTGAAAAAGAAGCAAGAGCTAGATTAGTTAAGTATGGAAGAAACACTATTGTCCATGGTAAAAAAATTTCTAAGTTTGAAATATTTGTTAGACAATTTAAAAGCCCGTTAGTTTATATTCTGTTGGCAGCTATTTTAGTTTCTATTTTGATAAAACATCTTATTGATGCAGGAGTTATTTTCGCAATTGTTATTTTGAATAGTTTATTGGGTTATTATCAGGAATATAAGGCCGAAAGATCTTTAGAATTATTGAAAAAAGTTGGTGCTCCGCATGCAAGAGTTGTTAGAGATGGAAGAACCAAGATAATAAATGCAGATGAAGTTGTTCCAGGGGATGTATTGGTTCTTGAGACAGGAGATAAAATCCCTGCAGATTCTAGACTTATTAAAATTTTTAATTTACAAGCAAATGAATCTGTTTTGACAGGAGAATCTTCTCCAGTTGACAAAAAAATTGATGTTATTTCTGAAAAAGTTGCTCTTGGAGACCAATTGAATATGGTTTTTGCTGGTACTGTTGTAACTTATGGTCGCGGTAAGGCTCTTGTTACTTCTACAGGTGGAGAAACTGAGTTTGGAAAAATTGCTCATTCTTTAGAAGAAATAAAATCTGAGGAAACTCCTTTGCAAAGAAGTTTATCTTTTTTTAGTAAGAAAATTGGCCTTGTTGTCTTAGGTATTGTTTTTGTTTTGTTTTTTATTGGATTATTAAGACAAATAGAGTTTGTTCAAACTTTAATGACTGCCATAAGCTTAGCTGTAGCAGCAATTCCTGAAGGATTACCTGCAGTAGTTACCATTACTTTGGCATTAGGAACTCAAAGGATGGTTAAAAGTAATGCATTGATTAGAAAATTATCTGCTGTTGAAACATTGGGTTCTACTACTGTAATTTGTTCCGATAAAACTGGGACCTTAACTACTGGAAAGATGGTCGTTACAAATATTTATGCAAATGATAAAATAATTGGTGTTTCTGGAGAAGGATATTCTCCTCAAGGAAGATTTACTATTGCCGGAAATAATTATGATCCTAGAAAAATTGAAAAATTGTTAGAGTGTTCTTGGTTATGTAATGATTCTAAGCTTAGAGGGTTGATTGGAGATCCTACTGAATTGGCCTTGAAAGCTGTTTCTAAAAAAGGAAATGTTGATACTGAGTTTTATAGAATTGATGAAATTCCTTTTGACTCTGGAAAAAAATATATGGCAACCTTAGATCAGAAAGGAAATAAAAAAATACTACATCTGAAAGGCGCTCCGGAAGTAGTTTTAGAAAAATGTAAATATATTCAAAGGGAAAAAAGTAACGTACTTTTAACTTCTACAGAAAGGAAGAAAATTCTAGATATGAATCATAAAATGGCTAAAAAAGGACTTAGAGTTTTAGCCTTTGCTTATTCTCCAGAAGGAAAGAAAAAAGATTTAGTGTTCTTAGGTTTAATTGGAATGAAAGATCCTCCAAGAAATGAAGCTAAGAAAGCAATTAGTGTTTGTAAGAAAGCAGGAATAAGAACAATAATGATTACAGGTGATCATGCTGTTACTGCCCAATCTATAGCTAAAGATCTCGGATTGGAAACTGAAGTTATGACAGGGGTTGAACTGGAAAAACTTTCTGATTCTAGATTAAATCATTTAGTTAAACAAGTTGATATTTTTGCTAGAGTTAATCCTGAACATAAGGTTAGAATTTTGAAATCTCTACAACACAATCAAGAAATTGTTGCTATGACTGGAGATGGAATAAATGATGCTCCTGCCTTGAAAAAAGCAAATGTCGGTGTCGCGATGGGTAAAACTGGAACAGATGTTACCCGTGAGGCTTCAGATATGGTTTTGCTTGACGATAGTTTTCATTCAATAGTTTTGGCAGTTAAGGAAGGACGTACTATTTTTGATAATATCAAAAAATTTGTTAGATTTTTATTGTCTGCTAATTTTGGCGAGATAGGAGTTATTGCAGTTGCACTTTTTGCAGGATTCCCCTTGCCTTTATTACCTTTGCAAATTCTTTGGGTTAATTTAGTTACAGATAGTTTACCTGCTTTGGCTCTTGGAGTTGATACTTCCGAAAGAGGAATAATGCATAGAAAACCAAGAAAGAGAAAGGAAGGAATATTATCTAATTCTGTTGCATTTTTGATTTCTGCGGGAATAGTCGGGACTTTAGTCACTTTGGCTATGTTTTTCTTAGGACAATCTACTAATATTGAAACTGCTAGGACTTTTGCACTGATGACTTTGATAATGTTTGAATTATTTTTAGTATTTAGTGCAAGATCTACTGAGAAAGGAGTTTTTGAAGAAGGATTGTTTACAAATAAATATCTGGTTGGTGCTGTGTTGTTATCAATAGGATTTCAATTTATTTTAGTTTATACTACTTTGGGTGGTTTGTTTGGAGTAGTCCCTTTATCTTTTGTCGATTGGTGGAAAATTTTCTTAATCTCTCTATTGGGAGTTAGTGTAGTTGAGCTTAGTAAGAAATTATTTAAAGGAAAGTTTTTTTAATCAAATAATCTTTTAGTTTCTCATGAAAAAAAGAAGTGTTTTTTTATTCCTTGTAAGTTTACTTATTCTTTCAGGTTGTGTTTCTCAATTTGCACCTAGAGTTGAAGATAAAGAATTAGAATATAGTGAAAATACTTTGATTGTTACTTTTGTAGATGAAATTGATTTGAGTCAAGTTCCAAATTATTCTAAACCCTTTAGAGAACTTCGATATGTGAATTTTCCAAGATCTATAACTAATCTTCTTTCTGAAAATAAAGTTAAAGGAGTTAAAAGATTGGCCTCTCCTAGATTTGAATCCTTAAGTAAAACTGTTGTTTTTGAGATAGAAGGAGATGTTATTGAAGCTATGGAAAAGTTTGAGGAAAATTCTAAAGTTTTGAGAGTTAGTTTGGATCATAAAATTATTTCACACGAAGTTCCAAATGATCCTTTATTTCCTTTTATGTGGTCATTGAATAATATTGGTCAAGCTTTTCCGTTATATCCTGCAGGTGGAACTGAAGATGCAGACATAGATTTTCCAGAGGCACTTAATTTAGGTTATGGGACTGAAGAAGTTGTTGTAGCCGTTATTGATTCTGGAATAGATTATACTCATCCAGATTTGGCTGAAAATTTGTGGAATAATCCCGAATGTGAAGATGATTCAGGATGTAGTGAAGGATATTATGGTTATGATTTTTTGAATGAAGATTCTGACCCCTTAGATGATCATGGACATGGGACTCATTGTTCAGGCATTATTGCTGCAGAACTTAACAATAATATTGGAATTTCTGGAGTTTGTCCTAATTGTAAGATAATGGGCTTGAAAGTTTTGTCAGATGGCCAGATTTCTGATTCTATTGCCGCATTTAGTTATGCAGTAGAGAATGGTGCTAAAATATTAAGTAATAGTTGGGGGTGTACTCAAGATTGTAATAATCCAGAGATAGAAGCTGCAATTAAAGATGCGTTTGAAGATGGAATATTAGTTGTTTTTTCTGCAGGAAATAATGATATTAATTTGGACGATAATTATCGTAGCCCTCAATCTATGACGGAAGAAGAAAATTTGTTAGTTGTAGGATCTACTACTGCAAACGATATTAAATCTTTTTTTTCTAATTATGGTACAACTATAGATTTGGTTGCTCCAGGTACAAAAATTCTTTCCCTTAGAGCAAATAATACTGACATGTATTGTTATGAATATTCTGACTGTAATACTCACATAATTGATGAAAGTGGAGAAGTAAATGAACTTGGAGAATATTATGTATCTTCAGGTACTAGTATGTCTGCCCCACATGTTGCAGGAATTGCAGGATTATTGTGGTCTCATTATCCAGATCTTTCTAATGTACAAATTATGAATCAACTTAAATTTTTATCTGATGATATATATGATTTGAATCCAAATTATGTTGGTCTTTTTGGAGAAGGAAGGTTAAATGCTTTGAATTCTTTGTCTAATAATACTTGGTTGAATCATTCTGTGTATATTGAAGAAGTAGAAGTCCATGATAAAATGAAAATAGGAGATAAGTATAATTTTTCAGTCAAAGTTATTAATAGTGGCGATAGTGATGAAAGTAATCTTTCTGTTTTATTTAGTTTGGATGAAGTAATTATGGGGAACATAAGTATTGAAAATCTTTCTGTAGGTTCTGAAGTTCTTATTCAATCTGAACTTAATTCTTCTAATCTTTACTATAATGATCTTTCTATTGAAGTTTTACCTGTTCAAGGAGAGATATCTACGTTGGATAATGAATTGACTAAAGAAATATGGGTGTATAATTATGATTCTTCTCCTATCGAGTTTGTTATTACTGATAATTATGTTCTTGATTGTGAAGAACAAGAACTGAATCCTTTGGTAGGAAAACTTGCTGGTACCGCTGTATATGCTAATGAAAAAGAAAATATAACCCTAAAAAATTGTAAGTTATTTGGATGGAATAAACCAATACAACTTACAAATTCAGAAAATTTTAATATAATTAATAATACTGTTGCTTACTCAACCAGTCTTTCTCAGGCTGGAATTTATTTTGCAGATAATGAAAATGGTACTGTTTCTGGCAATGTTGTTGCTCATTCTTCTGAAGAAGGTATGAGGGATAGAGAAGGAACTAATACTTTAGTAAATTCCAATTTTTTATTGTGTAGTGCTTCAAAAGGATTGAGATCTTATATTTCTGTAAATGATACTTTTACTAATAATTATGTCGTTGGAAATGAATATGGAATTTATTTGACAAGTTCTGATGATATTTCAATTGAATCTAATGTTGCTTGTGATAATGAGTTATATGATTTTTATTGTGATGGTGGAGAAAATAATAATGGTGTTTTGAACATATTTGAAAGTATTACTTCTTGTTCCGAAAATTGGCCAACTTTAGAAGAGTATAGTTTGTGTTCAGAAGGATTTGATACTTATTTTAATAGTTGTGAAGATCTTGTCCCTGGATGTTCCGATAATAATTCAGTAAACTATGATTCAGGTGCACATTACTTGTTAGATGATGGAAGCTGTTTGTATGGTGGATGTAGTGATGTTAATGCTGAAAATTATAATATTTCTGCAGATGTTAATGACGGAAGCTGTGTATATAATTCGTCTGCTACTATTGGAGAATATGGTGGAACTTTGAATTATGAAGATGATATTACTCTTGTTATCCCTCAAGAAAGTTTGAACGAAAGTTTTGATATAGAAATAAACAATGCAGAAAATGAAACCACTGATGCAACCTTGTCTTCTGAGTATAATATTAGTAGCAATATTTATGCTTTGACCCCTCATGGCTTAAATTTTAGTTCACCTATAATTATCTCTTTAGATTATGGCACTGATTCAGCCAATATTAGTTTTATAATGCTCGATAATGAAAATGATACTACTTGGGAAATTGTTGAAGAAGGTAGTTTCAGTAATGGAGTTGGAACTCTTGAGATAAATGGTTTCAGTATTTATGCAATTGTTGAGGGTCCAGAATCTGAAGAAGAATCGGGAGAAGAACTAGGAGACGAGACCGAAGAAGGAGTAACTGAAGAACAAGGAGATAGTGGAGATACAACTAGTGGAAGTAACGATGAAGATATAGATTTTTATATAGATGAATCTGAAACATTAAATTTGAGCATAGAACCTTTACAAAGTCAAGTTGTTAGCGGAAGTGAATTACAAGTTTATGTAAATATTTCTAAAGAATCTGAAGATTATTCTATCCATTTAGACATGGGAATATTTGATCAAAATTTAGAAGATCAATTTAGTTCGGCTAGATATGTTTTTTATGTTGAAACAAATTATAATAATTTAACAAGCATAGATGTTCCAGAGAATATTTCTTTAGGAAATTATGTATTAAAAGCTAATGCTTATTTCTCAGAGAATCAGTCAGGGGTTGTGTCTGTAGCAAATATAAAAGTTGTAAGGAAAACTTCTCAATTATTAATTTTTTCAGTAACTTTATTTATTATACTTGCTATCTTAGTTACTATATTTTATTACTTCTATAAAAAAAGAAAATGAGAAAAATATTTAAAGGAGATTTTTCAAAACTTGATTTATGAATCACAATATGCCAAAAGCAATTGCAATGTTATGTGGCACAGTCATAGGTGCCGGAGTATTAGGTATTCCTTATGTTGTTGCTAAGGCAGGATTCTTAGTTGGTTTATTAAGTATCGTTTTACTTGGTTTGGCAGTTTTAGCTCTAAATTTATTTATAGGCGAAATTGTTTTGAGAACTCCTGGAAATCATCAATTACCTGGTTATGCTGAAAAATATTTAGGAAAATGGGGAAAACGAGTTTTTATGTTTTCTATGTTCTTTGGAATTTACGGGGCATTAATTGCTTATTTGATTGGAGAAGGTAGATCTTTATCTGCTATTTTTGGAGGAAATCCTTTGTTTTTTTCATTGGGATTTTTTGTAATTGCTTCTTTTTTTGTATATAAGGGTTTGAAATATATCAGCAAGTGTGAAGGTTTCTTTGTTTTTATTGTTTTGAGTTTGGTTTTGATTATATCTTTGTTGGGGATATTTAGTGGAAAATTTAATATTGGAAATTTGTCTTCAGATTTTGACCTGATTAATTTGTTTATTCCCTATGGAGTAATTTTGTTTGCTTTTATAGGAGGGGCAGCTATACCTGAAATGAAAGAGTGTTTAATTAGGGATAGAAAAGATATGAAAAAAAGCATAATCCTTGGTTCTCTTATACCTGTTATTGCTTATGCATTATTCGCTTTTGTAGTAATAGGAGTTACAGGTTCTGATACTACTGAAGTTGCAACTGTAGGGCTTGGAGAAATTTTGGGATCTGGTGCTTTAATTTTAAGTAATCTTTTTGCTTCACTTGCTATGTTGACTTCTTTTTTAACTTTGGGACTTGCTATGAAGGAAATTTATATGTTTGATTATAACATAAATAAATTTTTATCTTGGGGCTTAACTGTTTTTGTTCCTTTGATCATATTTTTGTCTGGAGCTTCTAGTTTTATCAAAGTTATAGGAATAACTGGTGCTTTGGCAGGAGGTATAGATGGAGCTCTTATTGTTTTGATGTTTTGGAGAGCTAAAAAGAAAGGCGGACGTGTTCCAGAATATAATTTAGGTAAGCAGAGAATATTAGGAATGATCTTAATTGGAGTGTTTATTTTAGGTGTTATTTATCAGTTACTTAATTTATAATTAAGGTTTATATCTAGTCATTGTTCTTGGGAAAGGTATTGCATCTTTTATATTATCTAAACCACAAATCCAAGAAATTACTCTTTCGACACCCATTCCAAATCCTCCATGGGGAACTGAACCATATCTTCTTGTATCCAAATAGAATTGGTACTCTTCAGGTTTTTCTTTCATTTCTTTTAGTCTTTTAATTATTTCATCTAAGTTTGGTTCTCTTTCTGAACCGCCAATTATTTCTCCATAACCTTCCGGAGCAATGAAGTCCACTCCATGAACTACTTTTGGATTTTTTGGATCTTCTCTCATATAAAATGCCTTTACTGCTTTAGGATAGTGTGTAATCATTATTGGTGTGTCATATAATTTGCTTATTTTATCTTCTTCTATTGTTCTAAGATCCTTTCCCCAAGTTACTTTCATTTTACATTTTTTTTCTAAAATTTTTAGTGCTTCATCATAAGTCATTCTTGGGAATTTTTTATTAATGGTAGGTTCTAATTTTTTAATATCTCTTTCTAATATTTTTAATTCTGCTTTGTTTTCTTTTAGGACTTTTTTTACTATATATCTTAGTAATTTTTCTCCGTGAGATATTATATCATCAAAGTTTGCCCATGCGGCTTCCATTTCTGCATGCCAATATTCTGTCAAGTGTCTAGAAGTTTTTGATTTTTCTGCCCTGAAACTTGGAGCAAGAGTGTAAACATTTTCCAAAGAAAAAATAGATGGTTCTCCATAGAGTTGCCAAGTTTGAGCTAAGAACACTCCTTTTTTCTTGAAATAGTCTACGTTGAAAAGCGTTGAGCCCCCTTCACATTGTACAGATTGTAAAATTGGAGATTGATATTCATAAAATCCTTCATTTCTAAAATATTCATGTATTGCTCCAAAAACAGTACTTCTTATTTTTAGAATAGAAGACATTTTTCTACTTCTTAACCATAAATGTCTATGATCATCTAAAAATTCTCTATTTTGATTCTTAGCTATTGGAAATTTATCTGATTCTCCTATTAATTTGAATTTATCAACTTCTAATTCGTATCCTGTTGGAGCTCTTTTATCTTGTTTTATTGTTCCTGAAAGTTCTAAACTTGCCTCTACTTGTAATTTGTCTGCAATGTTAAATGATTTATCTCCAACTTTGTCTTTTTTTATTACACATTGAATTATATTTGTTGAATCTCTAAGAACTATGAATTTGAATTTACTTGATCCTCTTTCTCTGTAAATCCATCCTCTAAGATTTATTTTTCCTTTTCCTTTGTTTATTGCTTCTTGTATTGATATGAACTTCATTTTAATCCTAATTCTTTCAACTGTTTTGCTGAAACTTTTGACGGACTATTTAACATTAAATCTTTTGCGTCTTTGTTTTTTGGAAATGCTATGACTTCTCTTATTGAATCTTCTTTTGCTGCTAATGCAATCATTCTATCTAATCCTATTGCAAATCCTCCATGAGGTGGAGCAAATTTTAATGCATCTAAGAAGAAACCAAATTTTTGTTTAGCTTCCTTGTCAGATATTTTTAATGCCTTAAATACTTTTGATTGTAACTCTTGATTGTTAATTCTAATGCTTCCACTTCCAATTTCCCAACCATTTAATACTAAATCATAGGATCTTGATCTTATATTATGAGATTTTCCTAGTTTAGTTATATCTTTTTCATGAATTCCGGTGAAAGGGTGATGTGCTGAAACATACTTCTGGTGTTTTTTATTCCATTCAAATAAAGGAAATTTGGTTACCCAGACAAATTTGAAATCTTCTCCTTTTTTTCTTATATCTGGCTTATCTGAATTATATTTTTTCATTGATTGTTCGTAAGTAATTCTTTCAAATGGGATCTTGATATTTATATTTAATACTTCTTTCCAAACATATTTTATCATTTTTTCAAATAAAGAATAAATATCTTCTTCTTGAACAAAACTCATTTCTAAATCTAATTGCGTAAATTCTGGTTGCCTATCTGCTCTTAGATCTTCATCTCTCATGCATCTAGCAATCTGAAAGTATTTATCCATTCCTGAAACCATTAATAATTGTTTGAATAGTTGAGGAGATTGAGGTAAGGCGTAAAATTCTTTTTTGAAGTTTCTACTAGGAACTAAATAATCTCTTGCTCCTTCAGGAGTTGAATTTGATAAGATTGGAGTTTCAATTTCTAAGAATTTTTCTTTGTCTAAGAAATCTCTTATTGCTTTGATTATTTTATGTCTCAATTCTAGATTTTTTTGTAACCTAGGTTTTCTTAAATCTAAATACCTGTATTTCAATCTTGTTTCTTCTGTTGATTCTATAGATTCATCTAACTCTAAAGGCAATTCATTTACTAAACTAAGGATTTCGAAAGATTTTGCATGGACTTCTACATCCCCTGTTTTTAGTTTTGCATTTGGTTTTGGTTTTTTCTTGACAGTTCCTTCTATCTTTATTATTGATTCTCTTTTTAATTTTGATAAATTTTCTAGAAATTTTTTTTCAAAAAAAACTTGGGTTATTCCATATTTGTCTTTTAGATCTAAGAATGCGAAATTACTTAGGATCCTTAAGGTATCTATCCATCCATAGAGAGTTACCTTCTTTCCTACTTCTTTTTTTGTTAGTTCTCCACAATTGTGTGTTCTGAGCATAATACTCTTCTTTTCTTGGGATTTATTTAAACTTTTCTTTCTTGTCAGCTTGTCATGGACTTTCATAGCACTTATAAATGGTAAAAGTTATATTATGTTAACCACAACCAATACCTCTTTCGTGTTGTTGATAAAGGAGAGTTTTAGTACCTCTTTTTCCCTCTCCTTTTTTTAGTAACTTATATAAGTAATGCTATTCTTTATTTTTTTATGTACAAAGATTTAGCTGATTTTTCGGTAGAATATTTACAAAAGAAGGGGGCAGAATATGCTGAAGCTAGATTAGAATCCAATGAAACTTCTAGATTTGTTTTGAACGACGGGAATCCTGAAAGTTCTTCTTTTGATGATTATTCTGGAATTGGCGTTAGATTTTCTGTGAATAAAAACATAGGGTTTGTTTCTATAAATAATTTGGAAAAAGATAAGATTAGGGGTCTGTTGGATAAGTCATTTAGATTGACTGAAAGATCTTCTAAGATCGCAGATAAAATTGATTTTGCTGAATCTAAAACTAGTAATAGTAAATGTAAAATTAATCAGAAAATAAACTTAGAAGATTTGAGCCCAGATAAAAAGTTGAAAATTCTTAGTGAGCTTGACAAAGATTTGAATAGTGACCATAAATATTTTAATCTTTCAGATAGATTAACTAAAAGATATTATGTAAATACAGAGGGATCTAAGATTTATTCTGAAATTCCTAGGGTCAATTTCTTTTATTTTTTAACTATTAATGAATCGGGCAAAACTATTCAGAGATATTTGCAATATGGTGCAACTGGTGGCTATGAGTTGATTAATAAGTGGGAATTAGAGAAAAATATTGAGGCAGAAATAAAGGCACTTAAAGCTAATTTAAAGAATGGAGTTAAGGCTCCAGAAGGTAATGTTGATGTTGTTCTTGCTCCTGAAGTTACAGGAATAGCAGTTCACGAATCAGGAGGTCATCCTTATGAAGCAGATAGGATCTTTGGTCGTGAAGCTGCTCAGGCTGGAGAGTCTTTTATCAAAGAAAAAATGATAGGACATAAAATTGCTAATGAACAAGTTACATTAGTTGATGATCCAACCCTAAGGGGAAGTTATGGTTTTTATTACTATGATGATGAAGGTATTCAGGCTAGAAGAAAATATATGGTTAAGGATGGAAAAATTGTTGAGTTTATGCATGATCGTGCTAGTGCTGCTAAAATGAATTTAAATAGTAATGGAAGTGCTAGGGCTACAAGATTTTCATTTGAACCTTTAGTTAGAATGTCTAATACTTTTTTGTTACCTGGTAAGTTTTCAGAAGATGAAATGATTGAGGATGTTAAGAAAGGAGTTTATTTTAAGAATTTCATGGAGTGGAATATTGATGACCAAAGATATCAACAAAAATATGTTGGTAATGAAGCTTATCTAATCGAGAATGGAGAAATTACTAAGCCTGTTAGAACTCCTGCTTTAGAAATAACTACTCCTGTGCTATGGTCTTCAATAGATGCTGTAGGAAATAATCCTGCAATGTTTGCTGGAACTTGTGGAAAAGGAGAACCTATGCAGGGAATTCCAGTGTGGATGGGTGGCCCTTCAGTTAGATTGAGAAGTGTTAGAATTTTTTAAAAAGATTTTTATATTATTAGTATTAGATTTGTTTATGAAAAAAAGAGGAATTTCTCCATTAATTGCAACTATACTTTTAATAGGAATAGTAGTTATAGTTACTCTTATTGTTTTAAATTGGACAAGTAAAGTTGCCGAACAACAGATTGGAGATACTGATTTGAGAATATCCTCTTTAAATTATGATCTTAGTTTTGGTGCAGAATGTTTAACTGATGAGACAGGAACAAAAATATTAATTGAGAATAAAGTTGGCAAAACTATAGAGTATATGGTTTTTGGATTGGATGGAGAGATAATTCAAGAACAAACAAACTTGGAGCCATATGAAATAGATAGTATTCCTTTTCCTGGACTCTCTTTTGTATCTGAAGTAAAGATTACTCCTCAAGTAAAAATTAATGAAGAGTTGGTCAATCTTTTAGTTAACTCTAAAACTGAAGAATGTGAGATTTATTTAGAGATAGTTCCTTTATTTATTGAAGGTTGTGGTGATCAAAGTGCATTAAATTATAATCCAGATACTGATATTCCTGTGAATAATTGTGTTTATCCTCCTGGAGGTGAGGATGGAGAGGGTTCTCCAGAAGATTGGGAAGGAGTAATCTTTTATTTTGGTAATGTTGATCATGAAAATAAGTTCTTGGAAGTTTATGTTGGAAATTTTTTATCAGATAGTCTTTTTCTTATTAATGGATATGTAGATGGAATACTTCCTCCTACTACTCTAGATACAAGTTATTCTGATTATTTTTGGAATCTTGCCTATTCTACTGAAATTAATGAAAGTGTGTTTGTTAGTTTAGTAACCCTTCCATCTTCAGGAATTTCTTATGGAGAACAAGGCTTTTTGTTTAATCTGAATTATGAATTCTTTGATTCTGAAGTATTTTGTCTATCTGATTTTGTTGCCAATAATGAATCTAACGAAGTTGTTCTTGGTAATTGTTTAGATGTTAATTCTACAGAATTCCTTATTCCTGGATGTATAGACGAAATTGCTTGCAATTTTGATGAAAACGCAACATTAGATAATGGTAGTTGTATATATCCTGACGAGAATTATGATTGTGAAGGTGGGTGTCTTGTAGAAATAGATTGTGATGGGGTGTGTAATGGAAATGCAATTTTAGATAATTGTGAAATTTGTTCTGGAGGAAGTACAAATCATGAATTTAATTCTGATAAGGATTGTGAGGGTGTTTGTTTTGGTCCTGCTGTAGAAGATTGTATGGGGGTTTGCGAGGGGGGGGCACAACTAGATTCTTGTTTGGTTTGTTATGGCGGAACCTCTCTAGTTAATTCTTCTAATTTATATGTTGGATTGTTAACTTCCGGAGTGTGTAGTGGAAATTATTTCCCGATGTGTTTTGAAACTTTTGCAGCATTAGGAGAGGGACATGATTATGGATATTGTCCTGCTTATGATATAAGATATCGTGGACCTGATCCGACTTTCCTTTACGGTTTAGCAGAACACCTTGGAGCTTACTGTTCTGGGCCAATAGGAAATTATGGAGGAGGCGACCCTTCACCTACAGATTGTTGTGAATCACAGGGATTTGGAGTTGATTATGGCTCTCCTCCGCTTAACTTAGGATTGTTACCTGGGCAAGACCTATATGCACTTATTTGTGAATATTAGGGGATGTGAACCTTATAATTATTCTTATGATACTGTTGGAACAAAATATGCTAAATGGAAAAGTGGTTCTGTATCTAGGACTGTGACTGTGACTATTCTTCCTAGTTGATATGTAGAGAATTAGTTTAGTTGTCCTTGAGAAGATATAATCTATCATAATAATCTTTAAAATTGAATTAAGTCTTGATTACGAAATGGCACAGAGAATTCAAAGTCCAAGTTCTATAAACTGTTATAAAATGTGTCCACAGTGTTATTATTATAGATATGTTATGAACTTACAATTGCCTCCTTCAATATATATGACTAGAGGAAAAATTGTTCATGCGGTTCTCGAGGATTTTTTTAAGATAAGTATCGATGAGGTTGCAAATGGACATCATGAATTTGAATTGAATGTAATCTTACAAAGTATGCTTAAGCAAAAATGGGAAGAGGCAAAAGAAGAATTGAATACATTAGGATTAACTGAAGAAAAATTAAGCTTTTTTTATGATGAATCTGTTTCCATGGTAAATAATTGGTTCGAGAATTTTATGAAAAAATTAAAGATTAGGACTGAAAAAACTAATTTGAAAGAGGCATTTGAAGAACTAAAACCTGAAACTGAAGCTTATTTTAAATCCGAAGAACATAAGGTTCAAGGATATATTGATGCAATTCATAAGATAGATGGAAAAGTTTCTATAGTAGATTATAAAACTTCAAGAAGAGATGATTTTACCGACGAATATAAGTTACAGTTAGCTATTTATGCAATGTTTTATGAGGAGAAATATGGAGTTTTACCGGATTATGTAGGTATTGATTTTTTGAAACATAAATCTAAATATTTGAAAGTTGATAGGGAAATGGTTGAAATGGCCAAAGAAGAGACTAAACTGATTCAAGAAAAGACTATTTCTGAGGATATCAAAGATTATCCTAGAAGTAATCATCCATATTGTGATTGTTCTAAGTATGAAGAAATTTTAGAAAAAACTACATTAAATAAATTTATGGACCAAAATATTTAAATAAAAAGTTTGATTGTTTTTCTTATGTTAGATTATTTAAGTAAAAAATTGGTGAATAAGGTTGATGATTTTGTTCTTTCTAAAATTGAAGAAGACGTTAGTCATTTGAAGTTTGCAGAAAATAAGATTGTTAAAACAGGAACCGAAGCTCTTGAAGCAATCTCTATTTTTGTTGCTAAAGATAAAAAAATAATCTCTACCTCCCTAAACGATTTAAATGAAAAGAGTGCTAATAAAATTGTTGATGAAGTTTTGAACTTCTTGAAATTTACTAAACCAAATGATAATTATTTTGGAATAGCTAAAGGACCTTTTGATTATAAGAGAGTTCCAGGAATTTATGATAATAAAGTTAAGGATATAGATGAAGTTGATATTGTTGAATCAGGAATAAATGCTGCTTTAGAAAATTCTAAAAGAACTAATGGAATTTTTGAAAGTTCTACAGGTAAGTTAAGTATTTTTACTTCTAATGGAGTTGAAACTTCTGAAAAATTTTCTTCTTTGTATTTTTCCATTCGTGCATTAAGAGATAGTGATGCTTCAGGACATAAAACAAGTTCTTCTAGAATCTTGGATGATTTTAAAGTTGAGGAAATTTCTAGGAAAGCAGGAGAAATTTCTAAAGATTCTTTAAATCCTGAAATTGGAAAAGCCGGAGAATATGACTTGGTGGTTGATCCACTGCCTATGGCAGATTTGATGGGAACTGTTGGTTCTGCCGCTTCTGTTTACGAAGTTGATTCTGGAATGTCTTTTTTTGAAGGAAAAATTGGTGAGAAGATTGGTAATTTTAATTTAATAGATAATGGAAGGTTGGAAGGAGGAATGGCGTCATCTTCTTTTGATGCAGAAGGAGTTCCTACTCAGAAAACCAAATTGATTGAAAATGGAGTTTTGAAAACGTACTTGCACAATACTTCTACTGCTAAAAAACATAACGTTAAAACTACTGGAAATGCAGGTTTGATCTCTCCTAGTCCAAGTAATTTGATCTTAGATGGTTCAAGAGGTAGTGTTTTTGATGTTAAAAAGGGAATTTACGTAACTAATATTTGGTATACAAGATTTCAGAATTATGCAACTGGAGATTTCTCTACAATTCCGAGAGATGGAATGTTTTTAATTGAAAATGGAAAAATTACTAAACCTATAAAGAATTTAAGAATAAGTGATAATCTTTTGAGAGTGTTAGGTAACATTAAATTGTTTGATAATAATGTTGAACAGATTACGAGTTGGGAAGCTAGTATTCCTGTTGTTACATCTAATGTTTTAATTGAAAAAGTTAAGTTTAGTAAACCTGTTGGTTAAACAAAAAGTATATAAATAATTGAATGAATATTTTCTTTATATTTAAGAGGTGAATGATTTGAAAAAAGTTGTTGTTTTGATTTTATGTTTATTTTTAATTACCCCTATAGCTTCTGCTTTTAGTTTTTCTGAGTTTTTTAGTAATTTATTTGGTTCTGAAGATAGT
>CAYFNK010000007.1:0-21170 GCA_964344555.1 Candidatus Woesearchaeota archaeon
AAGCTTATAATGTTATAACTGAAAATATTGAAAATTTGGAAGAAATATTTACTAAAAAACTCCCTTCAGATAGGAAATTCTTAACTATTGCCCCTCATACCGGAGAATATATTCCGTTGAATTACTTAAAAAATGTCTATAAATCTGCAAAATCTTGGAAAAAAGATGTTGACCATGTAACTTCTGAGTTATATGATTTGATTGATGTTGAAAGTGGATTAATCACAACTAATATTCACAGAGATTTTGTTGATTTGAATAGGTCCTTGTCTAAGGAAAACGACGGAATAATAAAGAATGAAGGTTTTGATGGAACTAATATCTTAATAAAAGATTATACTTCTTTTGAAAAAGATAATGTTCTTTCTAACTTTTATTCTCCATTTTATAATATGTTGAATAAGGAAATGTTTGAACTTAGGAAAAAATATGATACTGCTTTTTTATTGAATGGACATTCTATGGAAAACTCTTCTCCTAAAAATAAAGAGGATAGGGAAGATTATCCTAGACCTGATTTTTGTATTGGAACTTTGAGTGGAACTTCTGCAACAAAAAAAATTACTAATACCTTTGTAAACACCTTAACTGAACTTGCTAGAGAAGAGAAATTAGATGTTAAAGTGGATTATCCATTTAAAGGACAAGGCAATTTATCTAAGATTTATTCTTTTCCAAAAAGAGGATATAATACTCTTTTATTAGAGGTTAATCAAAAATTATATGTTAAAGAAGATTATAGTATAGATTATGAATCTTTGAAAAACATAAATGGAATTATTAAGACTACTATGGATGAAACCTTAAAAGTTATAAGGTAGTAAATCTAGTTTATTTTATGAGATATTTGTTTATTTTGTTGTTGTTAATTAGTTCTTGTACCGGAAATGTAGTTTATGATTTAGAAGGCCCTTTTATTGTTACTAATGTTGTTGATGGAGATACTATTGATTTGAATAATGGAGAGAGAGTAAGATTATCTGGGATTAATACTGCTGAAAGAGGAGAGTGTTATTATCAAGAAGCTAAAGATAAATTGAGTTCTTTGGTTTTGGATGAAAAAGTTTATTTGGAGAGAGATTATTCTAATCGTGGAAAATATGGTCGTTTGTTAAGGTATATTTATATTGATGATATTTTGGTTAATTTTTATTTGGTTGGAGAAGGTTATGCTAAAGTTTATGATAAATATAAAGATGATACTAAAAGATATGACGAGTTGAAGAAATTTGAGAAAATTGCTATTGATAAGACTTTAGGAATTTGGTCATGTTAATTTAATCCTAACTTTTTTGTTGCCCTTTCTGAATTTCTTTTGAATCTTGGTAGCCATTGTTTTCTATCTACAATTAGTTCTCCAATTACTGCAAAGGGAATTGTTACTGCTAAAACTATCCAGAAAACTTTCCAAGTTATTTGTGCATCAGTTGCAAGCTTAACTGCAAGTAGATCTTCTGCTAAGCCCATGATGATACCGAAAATTAAGAATTCTAAAAATACTTCTAATCTTTTGTGTTTCTTCATATTTGTTTTTTAATTATTTTAATTTATATATTTTTCTAAACGAAATGTTTAAAAAAGTACAATCGTTGGAAAAAATTGCGTTATGTCTAATTTAATGCCGAGATCGCATAGCCTGGTTATTGCACCGGTTCGAAGTACTTAATTGTGCTTTGAGGTGAAATTGCTAATCCGGGTCCTTCGGGACGCCTGGGTTCAAATCCCAGTCTCGGCGTGTCCATTTCTATAAAAAGTTTAATCAAAATTATTTCTTAAATTTATAACCAATACAATGATAGATTAGTTTTGCTGTTGTATAAGGAGAGATTAAGTCGTTTTCTTTTGGAGATAATTCGTTTACATCCATACCAATTACATTTTTGTTTTTGAAAACTTCTTTTAATATGTTTAATCCTTGATACCAAGTTAAACCTCCAGGTTCTGGAGTTCCTACTGCTGGAATTACAGAAGGATCAAATCCATCTAAATCAATTGTTATGTAAACATTTTCTTTTAAATTTGATATTATCTCTTGAATATTGTTTACGTCTTTAATGAAGAATGTCTTTATGTTATTTTTTTCTATGAATTCTTTTTCTTTTTTATCTAAACATCTAATTCCTACTTGAACTATGTTTGGATTTATTTCATGTATTCTTCTTGCCGCACAAGCGTGACTATCTTTTCTTCCTTCAAATTCATCTTTGAAATCTGCGTGTGCGTCTATTTGTAAAATTGATAAATTGTCTTGATCTAGTTTTTTAAGTAAAAATGGAGTTATTGAGTGTTCTCCACCTAGAGCTATTACAAATTTATTTGGATATTCTTTTATTTCTTTTAGATTTGTGTAGTTTTCTGTGTAAATTCCATTAAGATAATGTTCTGAATTTGTTTCTAAATCATAGTTTTCTAGTTCTTTTGATGCTTCTAAAATTGCTTTTGGTCCTTCCTTTGTTCCTTTTCCGTATGATGTAGTTTCTTCGTGAGGAATAGGTAGAATTACTACTTTTGCCTTATCTAAATCTGTTTGAAAATTCATGAAATGTTCCATGATTCTGAGTTTAAGAATAAATCTTATAAACATATCTCTTTGCCTAAATTTATGAAATTTGTTAAGGATTTTAAGTGGAAACCTGGTTTGAAGGCAGAAGAATTAGTTAGTGACTTATCTAATGTTGGTTTTCAGAGTATTGAGTTGGGAAAAGCTAGAGAAAATATTGTTAAAATGAAAAAAGATGGTGCTAAAATCTATCTTACTTTTACTTCTAATATGGTTACTTCTGGTTTAAGAGGATTTTTTGCTCAATTAATTAAATTAGGTTTAGTTGATGTTATTGTAACTACAGTTGGGGGTTTAGAAGAAGATATAATGAAAGCACATGGTGAAGCTTTTGTTATTGGTGATTTTAGTTCTGATGATGTAGAATTATATGAAAAAGGAATTAACAGAGTTGGTAATTTGTATATTAAAAGTGAATCTTATGCTAAATTTGAAGATTTGATGAAGCCTATGTTGAAAAAACTTTATGAAAAAAAACCAAGATGGGCAGTTTCTGAGATGTTAAAAGAAATGAGTTCAGATTTAGAAGATGAAAATTCAATTCTTTACCAAGCAGCTAAAAATAATGTTCCTGTATTCTGTCCCGCTATAACCGATGGTGCTTTTGGTTTTCATTTATTCATGTTTCAGCAAGATAGAGATGATTTCATAGTTGATGTTGTTAAAGATTTTCAGAATATATTATTGAGTACTAGTCATGATGAGAAGAAAGGTTTGATTTCTCTTGGTGGAAGTATTTCTAAGCATCATGCAATTCTTGCTTGTTTGTTAAATGGTGGATTAGATTATGCAGTTTATATGACAACTGCTAGATATGCTTCTGGAAGTATGTCTGGTGCAAGTACAAATGAAGCTAAGAGTTGGGGAAAAGTTAAAGATGATTCTGATGCTGTGACTGTTATTGGAGATGTCAGTATCACTTTTCCATTAGTTATGTCTGGTGTTTTAGAAGATTTGAGTAAAGAAGATATGTTGAAAAACTAATTCTGAATTATTTAATCGAAAGTTTTATATAATACACGTACTATATGTAATTACGGTGATTACATTTGATAAACTATAGCAGACATGCTAGAGAGAGAATGATTGAAAGGGGAATATCTGTTGGTGAAGTTGATGAAGCTATAAAAAAAGGTTCAAAGGAATTGCAAAAACCAGACAAAATATTACATCATTTTAAGTATTTTGTTGTAGTAACTAAGAAGATAAAAAATGATTATTTTGTAATCACTGTAAAACCAAGGTGGTAAAAATGAAATGTGTAATATGCGAAAAGGGAAATTTAAAGAAAGGAAAAATAAAAGAGCATATGTTTGGTGTTTACTTGGGAGACTTTCCAGCAGAAATTTGTACAAGTTGTGGTGAATCTTTTACTGATTCAGATACTACTAAAAAAATAGAAAGTATTGCTAAGAAAAAAGGGATTTGGGGTTTAGGAACATCAACAAAAATAACAAGAACTGGAAATTCTTTGGCAGTTAGGATTCCAAAAAAGATTGTTGATTACTTAAACTTAAAAGAAGGAAAAGGAGCTTATATTCATCCATATAAGGATAAATTAATTATTGAATCCAAATCTTAGCTTATGTAAAAAGTCTTAAAAATAGTTACTTTTTCTTTTTTTTATGGCCAAATTTATATTGAGCAAATCTAAAGTTTTAGAACAGTTTAAGATTGTTAATGAAGTTAGCGATTTAGTATCTTATAGTTTGAAAACTAATTTTGAAGTTGGTGAAGTTTTGGAGGATATTAGTGATTGTTCCTTTAGTGTTCATTCTCTGGAATCTTTGAAGTTGATTAAGAATAAATCTAGAGTCTGGTTTTTTGGTCAAGCTTGGAATTTTGATTATTTAGAATCTTTATTTAATGAAGGAGTTCGTAGTTTTGTAGTTGATAATGAGAAAGATTTAGATTTGTTTTTGGAGTTTATTAAAAGTAGAAATGAGAAGATTAATTTATTGTTAAGATTTAGATTGAGAGAACATACAATCCATACTGGAAAGCACTTTGTTTTTGGGATGGGGGCTAGTCAAATTAATTCTTTAGTTCCTAAATTGAAAAAAATTGAAAATGTTGATAAGTTGGGGGTTCATTTTCATAGAAAAACTCAAAATGTTAGTGAATGGTCTTTGAAAGAAGAATTGGAAGATTCTATTAAAATATTTGATCTTATTGATTTTGTAAATATTGGAGGGGGAATTCCTGTTGAATATAAGAATCATAGGCCCGAAGTTGTTAAACATATTTTTTCTAAAATTAAAGAAGTTAAAGAATTTTTGAATTCTAAAAATGTTGAAATGATAATTGAACCTGGAAGATTTATTGCTGGACCCGCTGTTAAGTTAGAAACTGAGATTATTAACATTTATGATAATAATTTAGTAGTTGATTCTTCTGTATATAATTGTGCGATGGATACTTTTGTTGCAAATATTAGATTGTTAATTGAAGGTGAATTAGATTCTGGTGAAAGATATGTTGTGAAGGGTTGTACTCCTGATTCAATGGATATACTTAGATATTCTGTGTTTTTGAATGATCCTAAGATTGGTGAGAAAATGGTTTTTTTGAATGCAGGTGCTTATAATTTTACTACTGAGTTTTGTAAGTTACCTAAGTTAGAGACTGATGTTGTTGAATAATCATTATTCTTGAAAACCGATATATATATGAAACTTTTTAATGTTAGATTATGAAAAAGAGTCTGTTATTTGTAAGTTTGTTTTTGATTAGTATTTTATTTATTTCTAGTTGTGAAGTTCAAGAATATTCAAGAGTTGAATCTAAAATTGAAGCTAGTAGTTCGAGGGATGATTTGTCTGAAATTCATCCAATTTATGAATATGACTTAGTAATGGATCCAAAAATGTGCATTCTTGATAGTATGGAATATATGCTTGATTATTATTATGAAAATAATGAGGTTGTAGATAGTGGAATATTTTTTGATATATACTTTCAAAAAGTTTGGGAATATGTTTTATTCTATAAGGCTATTGAACTTGAAGATTATGAAATTTGTAGTGCAGGTGAATTCCAGGAAATGATTTATGATGCCTTTGGAGTTACTTGTGAGGGATTCTTTGAAAACTTAGAAGATTATCAAGAGTTAGATTTCCTTTATGATTATGAGGGAGATGGGGATGTAGATTATCTTGATTATTATTATGCTACTTTTCGTTGTGACCCTTGTATTCAAGGAGGTCAGACTTATGAATCTTATCTTGAGGTTTTGCATGATAACGATGGAATAGATGTTATTATAAATCTTTATTCAGGAAGTTATGGAGGAATTTCGAATTTTAATCTTGGATGGTGTTACCTTGAGTATGGAACTTCTACAGGGGGTATCGAAGGTTATTACTGTACAGATCAAATTCAAACCTTTGAAATTAATCCTGGAGAATCTGCTATGGTTTTGTCTAATATTAATCCTCCAGATCTTGGAGGAACATGGGTCAATGTATACTTAAACATAGATCATTCTGGAGATGAATGTTATGAAATTATTTATGGACAATACCCTAGTTCTGGATTAATGAGAAATTATATTCTACATTCGTTAAAAACAGAAAAATATTTTACCAAAGAATCAAAATGAATTTATTTTTTTAATTAAAAGTTTAAACTGTAGAAGTAAGATTTGTTTCGTATTTTTTAATTAAATTATCTATGGTTTCTTTTTGTTCTTGAAATTCTTTTTTAGCTTTTAATCTATGTCTTATCTTAACCATTGCATTTTTTTTAAGTCTGGATAGTGAGTATAATGTTTTATTTTGTTCTTTTGCTATTGAATTTATTTCTTTACTGTCTCTGAATAATCCGAAATAACCTTCTAATAACTCTTTTTCTTCTTTATTTACTGCATTTTCTAATGTAAAATTAATGAAATTATCTACTTTGTTTTCGTTTTCTTTAACGAATTTTTCATACATTTCTGTTACTTTGTAAGGTTTTAAATCTGGATTTAATGAATATATGGAATTAAAATCTCCTTTCCAAACATGATTCTCTCTAAGTACTTGTAAATATAATGATTTGTGTTTAATTTCTTGATTTGTCATAAAAAATGAACAAAAATTAGCTTTTTAAAGATTATCTTTTACCTTTTTTTATGGATTTATCAGTAATTATTCCTGTGAAAAACGAGAGAAAAAGTTTCAATTACATAGATCAGTTGTTGAATTGTTTAAATAAACAGACTGTGAAACCTTTGGAAACTATTATTTCTGATGCTAGTTATGGTAAAGAAGAATATGATGTTGATTTTGTAGTTGAAGGGGGCTTACCAGCTATTGGAAGAAACAACGGTGCTAAAATAGCTAAAGGAGAATATTTGTTATTTTTAGATGCTGATATGTATATTAATTCAAATTTTTTAGAGAAATCAATTAAAGAAATAAAAAGTAAAAAATTAGATATGGCTTCTGTAAAACTTTTACCTTATTTTCATGATTTAGATAATGTTTCAGGATTAACTAAGTTTTTTGATAAATTTGTTTATTCTTCATATAACAAAATAATAAGCTTTTATCAATATACTGGTAAACCTTTTGCTAATGGTGGTTCTACTTTTGTGAAAAAAGAATTATTTGATGAGTTAAACGGTTTTGATGAATCTCTTGGATTGTGGGAAGATTGGGATTTTACGATAAGGGCTTCTAAAAAAGGAAAATTTGGATTGTTAAAAAATTCTAAAGCCTATCATTCTATGAGGAGATTTGAAAAAGATGGAAGATTAGATTATATTTTTAAGATAGCTTTTAATGGTTTGAATATTAAAAAAGGATTGCAGAAATCAAGAGAAGGAAAAATAGGTTATAAGTTTGATCATTACGATTAAATGTTTTTTATGTCATGAGATTTGCTTTCTTTTAATGTATTAGGGCTTATTTTTGTGAATTCAGAATTAAGATAAAGCTCTTTCATGTTTGTTGCACCGCAGTAACTAAATCCTGATTGAATCCCTCTTGTTAAACTGTCTAAAATCTCTGATACATTTCCTTTATATTGGACTAAAGCTTCTACACCTTCAGGAGTTATATCTTCAAATTCTTTGTTTTTGGATATATTTTCTCCACTTTCTCTTGTTTTTCTTCCAAAAGATGCTCCTAGTGATGCCATTCCCCTAATTACTTTGTATTTTCCATTGTTTCTTGAAACTGTTATTCCAGGACTTTCTTCTGTTCCTGCTAAAACATTCCCTAACATAACTGTTGATGCTCCTGCTGCTAAAGCTTTTGTAATATCTCCAGAAGTTCTTATTCCTCCATCTGCTATTAATGGAACTTTTCTTTTTCTTGAAACCGATGCACAATCAATTATTGCAGATAGTTGTGGAACTCCTGCTCCAGAAACTATTCTTGTAGTGCAAATTGAATTATGAACTATTGAATTATTTGCTATAAAACTATGGGTTGGACAATCTATCTCTAAATCATAGACTTCTACTTCTTTAATGTTTCTTTCTAATTCTAATAACTTAGAAAGTTGATATTTTTCTATTAGTCTTTTTTCTCCGATATTTATTATATCCGCTACATATCCTTGATTAAAGTTTTCTAAATTTGCTTTTAAGTTTCCACTACTTATCTTTTTTTTCAAATTATTAGGGAATACTCCTTTTAAAATAAAATGAACTATGTTAAATAATTCTATCAGCTTTTTAGAAGTGTTATTAAATCTTATTCTTCCATTTTTTTCTATATGTCCATCACTATCTATTAATCCGTCAAATATTCCTTCTAGATATTCCTCATTGTTAATTATTAATTCTTTTGGAAGATTTTTATTTTGTTTTTTCTCAAATTTAGTTAAGTAATCTGCTAACGGCTTGTAAAATAAATAGACAGAAGTCATATTTTTCTCTTTTTTTATTTTTACTCTTTTATCAAATACTTTTTCAATTGATTTCTCTAGTTTTTTTGCTATTCTATCTTCATTATATCCAAAATACCAACGAACAGACCCAATATGGGATCCTTTGTGAACTGCAGTGTGAGAAGTTCCATCTCCTAGAAAGGTTCCAAAAATATAACCTAATTCGTAATTTGGTTTTAAATTTGTATCTTCTGTATAAATATGTCCTGTTTTGTAGTTTCCAGACGTTCTTTTTTTTAACTTTATCTCAAATGAATTCTTGAGATCAAAATTTATTTTATTTGGAATTAGTAAGACATCTCTTTCTACATCTTCTATTTTTTTCCATTTTAGTTTTGAAGCTTTTGGAATAGTTTTGCTTTTCTGATTTAATAATTTGGAATATCCTCTACTTCTTATTGTTTCTTTAGAAGTTGAGTTTAGATCCCCTACCCAATATTTATGATCTGAAGTAACATAGGTATCTTCGTAAAATATAGAATTTCTTAATTTGGATACTTTTCTTATGCCTGTTGAGAATGATTTTTTTACTTTAACTGGATTTCCGTCTTTGTTTATTACTCTCTCCCCAGCTTTTATCTCTTCTATGTTTTTGTAAATTCCATTTGACATCAAAATTCTTGTTCCTTTTGCGAAACATCCAGGACCGATCCCTGTTTTAATTGCATCTGATCCAGCATCTATTAGGTCTTGAGTTCCTTTTGCAGTTGCTATATTTCCTGCTATAACTTCTGTTTCAAATCTGTTTTTTATTCTTCTTACTGCATTTATTGCTAAGTCTGAATGTCCATGGGCTATGTCTACAACTATTGTGTCGCAACCAGCTTGAATTAGTTTTTCAGTTCTATCTAAGAAATCCGATTTTACACCTACTGCTGCCCCAACTCTTAGTCTTCCTTTTTTATCTTTACAAGCATTTGGAAATCTTTCTCTTTTTCTAATATCTGAACTTGTTATTAAACCTATGAGATATCCTTTTTTATCTACTATTGGAAGTTTTTCTATTCTATACTTGTGTAGTATTTCTTTTGCTTCGTCCAAACTTATTCCATATTCTGCACTTATTAACTCTGAGTTTTTTGTCATGATTTCTGATATCTTTCTATCTATATTTTCTTCGAATCTTACGTCTCTAGAAGTTAGAATTCCTTCTAGTTTTCCTTTTGAGTCTATGATTAGGATTCCACTTATTTCTTTATTCTCCATTAATGATATTGCTTCTCTTACTGTATTGTTTTTTTCTAGAGTGTATGGGTTATCTAAGAATATTGATTCTGCTCTTTTAACTTTTAGAACTTCATATACTTGGTCTTCAATAGGCATGAATCTATGTATTATTCCTATTCCTCCTTTTCTGGCCATAGCTATTGCCATTTTTGATTCTGTGACTGTATCCATATTAGAACTAACTATTGGATTGTTTAGAATTATGTTTTTTGTTAGTTTTGTCTTTAGTGAAACGTTCTTTCTAGAATAAATGTTTGACTTTTTTGGAACGAGTAAAACGTCGTCAAAAGTTAGACCTCTTTTTATTATCTTTTTCATGACTTAGAAAGAGAATTCTAGGAAGTTTAATAAGGATTTTTGTAATTTGTAATATATTTCTTGATTTTGATGTCTGAACCTCAATAATGTTTTTATATTTGTCTTTACTTACTATTTTTCAATATGGAACATATTGGACCTTTTGTTTACGATTTTTATGCTAGTGTTATTATGAGACGGTTGGAGTATTTTGATACTAGGGAAGAAGTGGTGAATTTTTATCAGAATGATTTGTTACCTGAGCTTGTTGAGGAGGGGAATCTTAGTTTGAGTGAATTGAAGAAGAGATTTGATGGTTATGATGATCATAGGTTGGAAGCCTTAGTTGAAGAGATTGATAAGACTATAAATTAAGATAGTTTTTATATTTCTAATCTAAATTAATCTTATGTATTACTGGATAATTGCTCTTTAGTTATTGAAGATATATTTGTTGCTACAACTCATACAGATCTATTAATTAAGAGCTAAAGAAAAAGAGATTAGAGTTTGTTTGGATAGAAATCTTTAAATACTATGTTTTTTAGTATTAAAATGTATTTTATATAGAAAAATGGAAGTTTCAATAACAAAGATGTCTCAAAATGGACAAGTTGTAATTCCAGCAGAGATAAGAAAAGATGCCGAAATAAAACCTTCTACAAAATTTATAGTTTTTAATGAAGGCGGGAATATTTTGTTGAAAAAGATAAATAAAGCTTCTCTTGCTAGAGATATTTCCTTAATAGAAAAGATAGAAAGAAGTGAAAAACAAATAAAAGAAGGAAAATATACTAAAGCAGATACAAAGATGAGTGAGGAAGAGATTGATGACTTATTGATGAATTAAAAATGCAAATAATTTTTTCTAAAGAATTTGAAAAAGACTTCAAAAAAATTAAGGATAAAACAACTAGGTTGAGAATAGTTAAACAAATTAAAAAACTAAAAGATATTCCCACTTCAGGAAAACCATTGAGATATGGATTAAAAAATCATAGAAGTGTTAAGATTCCTCCATTTAGAATAATTTACAGATTAGAAAAAGATAAAATAATAATTAACTGTTTTGATCATCGTAAGGAAGTTTATTAAACTTATCTTCTTGAAAACCAATATATATGAAACTTTTTAATATTAAGTTATGAAAAAGAGGTTATTATTTGTAAGTTTATTTTTAATTAGTGTTTTATTTATTTCTAGTTGTGAGGAATCTCAGTTTGCTCCCGATAAAAGTACCTTGAGGTTTCCTGGAGACAGAAATAATAGAGGTGATGAAGAGGATGATCTTCCCGAAGAACCTTCTGAAGGATGAGGAGGAAGTGGAGGAAGTGGCGGGTCTTTTTTATTAGATTGTTATTATCTTGAAGAAGGAAGCTGTAGTTCAGTAAATAAAGAATGTGTATATCAGGTGCTTGAAGGGGGGAGAGTATGGCTTGATAGTGTAAATGTGGATTGTGGAGGAAATAAACAAATTACAACAGATTATAGCATTTCTTTTATAGATTGTGATACAGCAAGTGGATCAGCTGCTTGTGGATTTCATCCAGAATGGTCCGAACCGTTTTATGGAGACTTTACCATTACTTCAGAGATTGTAGGTAGAATGTGTTGTTAAATAACTTTTTCAGTTAATCTTTTATATTTCTAATTCAGATTATTTTTATGTATTACTTGATAATTGCTTTTTTAGGTTTGATTTGTGGAATTTTCTTAGGTAAATATACTAAAGAAGAATTGAAAGATGGTAAGAAATATTTTATTTTACTTGAAAAAGCAATCTTATTTGTTTTGATATTATTTTTATTATATAATGTTAGTTTTAGTTTTTTAGTTGTTATTTTTTCTTTACTTGGAGTTTTATTGTCTCGTAAATTGAATAAGATTTATTTTTATTTAGGTTTGACTTATGTTTTAGTTAGTGATTTGAGTATAAGTGCTTTAATATTTATCTTTGGTTTACCTTATGGCTCTTTGTTATATCATGGTAAAAAGGTTAAAGAATGGAGTTGGAATTTACTTTATCTTGCAATTCCTTTGATTTTGTTATTAGTTGGTGATTTTGTTAGTTTGTATTCTGAGTATTTTTTAGCTTTTACTTCTGGTGCTTTGTTTTATGAGATGATTAGGAAGGTTTAAAAATCAAATTTATTGGTTTTTTCTATGTTATACATGATTGGAATTGGTTTAGGAAATGAAAAAGATATCACTGTAAAAGGATTAGAAGCAGTAAAATCTTGCGATTATATCTATTTAGAGAATTATACTAATATATTATCTGTTTCGATTGAAAAATTAGAAGAATTTTATGGTAAAAAAGTAATATTAGCTGATAGAGATTTAGTTGAAAAGAATTCTGACGAGATTTTAGATAAAGCTAAAGAAGAAAATGTTGCTTTCTTAGTTATTGGAGATATATTTGCTGCTACTACTCATACTGATTTGTTGTTAAGAGCTAAAGAAAAAGAAATTAAAGTTGAATTTGTACATAATGCTTCTGTTTTAACTGCAATTGGTTTAGTGGGTTTAGAGTTGTATAAGTATGGAAAAGTAACTTCTATTCCTTTTAATTATGAAAATGTTGATACTCCTATAAATGTTTTAGATAATAATAAGATGTTGGGAGTGCATACTTTATTTTTATTAGATTTAGATCCTAAAAATGGGAAGTTTCTAACAATTAATGAATCTTGTAAATATCTAATTAATAAAAAGGTTGATGAAAATAGTTTAGCTATTGGTTGTGCTGCTTTAGGTACAGCGAATAGGGAGATAAAGAAAGGAAGTTTGAAAGAGTTAAGTGAGCATGAGTTTTCAAAATATCCACAATGTTTAATTATTCCAGGTGAATTACATTTTGTTGAAGAAGAAGCAATTGAACAGTGGAACTAAATAATAAGTTTTATATACTATTGTTGGGATAATCTTATTATGAAGAGAGGCGTTGTTATTTTGTTATGCATAGTTTTGTTTATTTCTAGTTGTCAAGACTTACAGATTTCTTCTAAATGGGGACCTAAAGATAAATCTGTTTTAAGAGATGAAGATTGTGACTATTATTTGACCCAAGACGATATTGATGGAAGTGAATATATTCTAAATTCTGCTGGTAAGACTTGTCTTAATGGAGATATTTATATTAATGGTCCCTTTTATGTTATGAGCCCCTCAAGTGATGAAGAAATAATTCTTAATTGTAATGGTAATAAAATTTTAGGAGATGGACAAATTGGGATATATTCTTGGTCAGGACCAGGCTTCCCAAATATTGGAGAGGGTGAAATAACAATTGAAAATTGTACAGTTAGGAATAAAGATAAAGGATTTTATTTGAATAGTATTGGTACAACTTTAATTAATAATCTCGCTGAACAAAATCTTTATGGATTTTATTTATCCGAGGATTATAATTCTATATTGATTAACAATGAAGCGAATAACAATAGTAAAAGTGGATTCTATGCCGAAATTAACGATTTCTCATCGGTGCGTAATACCACTTTAATAAATAATAGGGCATTTTATAACAATGAAGCAGGATTTATGTTTTATCCTTCAGTGGGGGAATATCTGGACATAAATATTACTGATTCTATTGCTGCTTTTAATGGATTTAATGGATTTTTTATAGGGGAGAGTTTTTCTATACAGAATTCAGAAGCATTTAATAACTCAGGAGCAGGATTTGTGTTAAACTGTAATGGGAGTATTGTTGATAGTGAATCTAATTATAATAAGAACTTAGAATCTGGATTTTCTGGAGAAGGATTCTTTTTGTGGTGGACTAATTCTTGTGGAGAAGTTAATTCTTCATTAGGACAGAATATTAGAGGTAATAATTTGAAGGCTATAGGGAATGAATTTAGTGGAATTCATGCTGAAATTTATTCAGAAGATATGGAGGGTATATCTCTACAAGAAGGAGGAAAGTTTTGTTATAATGGTGGAGGAAATCCTAGTGAAGATATATTAGTTAATGGTGCAATTGAATTATCTGGCGAATTCCAAATTACAAATCCCACTTCTATTGAGGAGTTTGCAAATGAAAGTGGTGCAGACCTAACCATAATCCCCCCTTTTGAGTTTGTAAGGTGTACTCCAGGATTGCCTTCAGTAATTAGACCTGTTAATTTTAACTGACTTTTAATTTATACCCTTAACTTTTCCAAAAAATTTAATTTTATCTTCCGATACTACATAACAGTCAAAATTTTTAACTCCTTTTTTTAGAAATGGGCTTAGATGTTTGTTGTTTTTTATATCTGAGCCTTCTGTTAAATCGTGAAAACTTGGAGTAACTATTAATTTGCTTTTTTTATATTTACCAATTAAAAAACATTTGAATTTTTCATGTGGTTTTTCTTCAAAACTAATAGCAGGATGTTCGTGACCAATGATTACAATCTCATTTAATTTTTCTGGAATTTTGTGTCCATGAATTATTGTAACTTTGTCATCTTCCCAAGAATCTAAAACTTGTATATTTCTTTTTCTAGCAATTGGGTCTAGAATTACATCATGATTTCCTTTGATTAGAATTATTTCTTCTACTTTTTTAGATAGAAAATCAAATAATTTTAGAGAATCTGTCCACTCTTGATTTAGAATAGAACCAAATTCGTGTTTTATATCTCCGTTAATTATTATTCTTTTTACTTTTACTTTGTTAAGTATATTTTCTAGTTTTTCTAAAATACTTTCTAATTGAAATTTCGGAAGTAGGACTCCTTTTTTTTGCAAATGTTCTTCGTAACCTAGCTGTAAGTCTCCAATTATTAAATTATCTTTGTAGACTAATCCTAAATTTACTATTTTTATATCTTCCATCTTAGTATAAATCTTCTAATCCTCTTTCCTTACCAATTTTAGCTAGAACCATTTTGTGCATCCTGTTTATGAAATCAACTCTGTCTTCCATTCTCATAATATCTAAATGAGATTGAGTAACAAGATTAAAGGCAAAGGGACTAGGTATTGTTGTTTTTGTTTCTTTTATTTTTATTTTGTTATCTTTTATGTCTTCTAAAACTTTTTTTGCATTTTCAATATCCATTAGATCTTCTAGAACTTCTCTTCTTGCTTCTTTCAGAATTGAGAAATCTTTATCTATCTGTTTTACAGCTTTTAGTAGAATCATAGAACTTACCTGTTGTCTTCCAACTCTTTTTTTCTTTCCTTTATAATTTCTTAAAATCATTAAAGCTCTTCCTGCACAATGTCTGAATCTTCTTTTTAGAATCTCAGTTTTTTCTATTGCTTCCTCCATAGTATGTTGTAATAATTCTGGTTCTAAATGTGAAAAAGCCCTTATTGCTTGAATTGGTTTTTTACTTGCAATGTAGAATCCGTTGTCGTTTATTCCTATTTCTAAATCTCTCTTGTGAATCTTTCCTAAAATGTAAGCTACTGCTCTGCTTAGAACGTCGTTTACTCTTCTTCCAAATAGAGTGTGAAATATTACATATTTTCTACTATCTTCATAACCTTCTGAGTAATATTCTATTATTATTTCTTTGTTAGTTGGTATTAATGAGTAAAGATGTTGTTCTTTGAAGTATCTGTAAATTGAATATGCTGCATTATCATCTACATATAAGAAATTGTTAATGAATTGTAGGATATTTTCTCTTGATTCTTTGTTTTCAAATTGTTCTAGCATTAATTTCCTAAATCTTTGTATACTTGTTGCCAAATCAAAACTTAAAGGTAACATTTCAGATATCCAAGAAGGTATTGTTGGTTTTTTTCCTGTTGCAGATTTTACTTGTGCCACCATTCCTCTGCTATGTTGAAATTCATATGTATCTCCTCCAATTACAAATCTGTCTTTTTTCTTTATTTTTTCAAGAAAACCTTCATCTATAGTTCCTATTCTTTGGTCTCCAATTTTTACACTTATTCCAGTTTGATCGGGTATTGTTCCTATGTTTGTTAGATTGATGATTCTACTCATCTTTCCTTTTTTTCCTATTTCATTTGTTTCTTCATTGTGCCAAATTTTTGCAAAAATATATCTCTCTTCTAAACTTACGTAATTTCCTGCTAAGTAATTTATTACTTCATCAAAATCTTCTCTGCTTAAATCTCTGTAACAATAAGATTTAGTTATTGTTTTGTAAAGTTTTTCTAGATCCCATATTTTTATACATGCCATTCCATGAATTACTTGTGCTAGAACATCTAATGCGTTTTCTGGTATATGGATTCTGTCTATCTTTTTCTCTAATGCGTTTTTTAGTAAAACACTGCATTCAATTAAATCATCTCTGTCTAGAACTATTATCTTTCCTTTAACTGTTTCATGTAAACTATGTCCTGCTCTACCTACTCTTTGTAAAAATCTTGCTACTGATTTTGGAGAACCTATGCAAATAACTAAATCAATATAACCAATATCTATTCCCAATTCTAAACTTGTTGAACAAACTACTGTTTTTAGTTTTCCTTCCTTTAGTCTATTTTCTATGTTTATTCTATGTTCTTTGCTTAGACTTCCGTGGTGAGCTCCAATATTTTCTGAATATTTTGCAGGATGCATTGTTTTTAGATGGTGAACTATTCTTTCGGTTCCTGCTCTTGTGTTTGTGAAGATTAAAGTAGTTTTATGGTCATCAATTAATTTATCTACTGTTTTGTATAGTGCTTGATGTGACCTTTCGTAATCTACATCAATTAAATCTGGTAAAGGAGACATAACTTGTAAGTCGAATTTTTTTGAAAATTGAATATTTGCTATTTTACAATTTCTTTCTTTTCCTACTAAATATTGTGCTATTTCTTCTATTGGTTCTATTGTTGCGCTTAAACCGATTCTACATAATTTTGGACTTATGTGGTTTAATCTTTCTAGAAGTAAACTTAGATGTACTCCTCTTTTGTTTTCTGCTAGTGCGTGGATTTCATCTATTATTGTCCATTGTGTTCCTTTTAGAAGTTCATGAAATTTTGGACTTGTTAACATTAAACCTAAACTTTCAGGAGTTGTAATTACGATATGAGGTGGAACTTTTAGCATCTTTTGTTTTTGATATGCTGTTGTGTCTCCGGTTCTTACTGCAACTCTTATGTCTTGTAGTTCTATGTTCTTTTCTTTTGCTAATTGTTTTATTTCTTCAAGAGGTTCGTTTAAGTTGATTTCAATGTCGTTGTTTAATGCCTTTAAGGGTGAAATGTAGATTGAATAAACTCTGTCTTCTAGTTTGTTTTTAATTGATAAAGTTACTAATTCGTTAATAATTGATAAGAATGCTGTTAAAGTTTTAGTTCCTCCTGTTGGTGCAGAAACTAGAATGTTGTTTTTGTTATGAATCTCTTTAACTCCATAGAGTTGTGGCTCTGAGAAATCGCTATATTTTTTAAAAAACCATTCTCTGACAAGGGGATGTAGCAAATCTTCAACTTGTTTTTTTGAATAGGGTTTTTCAAGAGTTTTCACCATCATTCGTAATATTTTTCGTAGTAAAATTGATTTTATAAGATATGTGATTTAGTTTGTGTTTTAGTTTTAATAATGGAAAAATATATAAACTTGGTGATTTGTTCTTTTTATAGGAGTTTATCATAAATGGTTGGCGGAAAACAAAGATTATATGGTTTATTGAATAAGTTTCAAACTGAGGCTTATGGTGGTATGGATTATGCGAATAAAATTGGAGGGATTGAATCGAAAAGTTCTTTTTGGAGGGATTTGACAGTTACCTCTACAGAGTTAGATAGGAGGCAAATGGCTATATCTTCATTAAATTCTCAAGTTGATATGTTATCTGGGAAGTTTGCTGGAACTTTTGATGTTTTGATGGATGAACTTTCAGGATATGGTGTAGATATAATATCGCTTAAATCACATCTTGACACAAAACATAATGGATATATGGCTGATTATGGTTATACTGAAGAAGGGGTTATGACGAGTATAGGTTATGCAGTAAGTTATTTAGAATCAATAATTAGTGGTTTGTGAATAATCTAAGCCTTAAAACTCAATGCAGATTCTCTTTTTTCTTCTAAGATTTGTCCAGAAATAGCATGAATCTTTACGTGAATTATGTTCATTGTTTTTGTTATGTAAGTAATGTTCCATAAAGGAGCTTCTAAATTTTGTAAAATTATTATTTCTTTATTTATTTCTTCACCTTTGTATTCTTCTTCAATTAAATTAGCCATTATTTTTTTAGCTTCGTTTATTCCAACTTCAAGTTCTTCAATTTTTAATTCTTTAATTTCTTTTTTCTCTTTTCTGAATACATCTGAAGTTTCAAGATTAATTTTTCTGTCTTTAACTGTAAAACTTGTCATATTATCGTTATCAGGACAATAGAAATCTGCTTGCCAATTATCTGAAGAATAGAAACAACTCGATAAGTAAGAATTGGGATGTTTTTCTTTAAATTCTTTAAATTCAGAACTATTGTTTATATCTCTCAAAAGACTTTTTAACTTAATTAACATTTGTGTTCAATGTCACTTAGTAAGTTCTTAATAAATTTATCTGTTGAATTTTTTATGTGTGGATAAGTAACGCTTTAAGAAATAATTAAAGAATCCTTCTTCTCCTTTTTGTAATGCCCTATAGTAAGATTTCCTTTTTTTGTATTCAATGATTAGTATGGGGTACCCAGAATGCCATAGAATATAATTCATTAATATTCTTCCAACTCTTCCATTTCCATCTCCAAAAGGATGTATTTTTTCAAATCTATAATGTGCTCTAGCGGCTAATTCTACTTTGTTGATTTTAGAATTATTGATAAATTTAATTAGTTCATTCATCATTTTCTTAACATCTTGCCAGTCTGGAGCAACGTATTTTTCCACTCTGACTAAATATTCTCTATATTTTCCAGAAATGTCTTTTTCAGTTTCTCCAAAAATTTTTTGATGCCATTTTAAAAATAGATTATTAGTAATTTTTTCTTTTTTCTCTAACATATCTAAGAAAGTATTAGAGTGGTATTCTGTTTCTTTTACATCTTTTAATGATTTATTTGGACTAATCTTTTCATGAATTAGTTCTCTTGTTTCTTCAAGAGTAATTGTGGATCCTTCTATTGCGTTGGTATTATAGGTAAATGCAATGGCTATTTGTTTTTTTACTTTTTCTTTGATTGTTTTTGGATAAGAATTCCATTCTTTTTGAAAATCTTTCTTAATAGATTCTAGCTTTTTGTATAATTCTTTTCTTTCTTCTTTTAGAAGTTTTTTTTCTAGTTCCTTAATGTTCTTGGGTATTTCTTTTCCAAGATATTTTTCTTTGTTTATTACTTTCTTTCCCTTCCTAAATGAATGTTTTAAGTAAAAATATTCCTGTTTCCCCCTTCTTCTTTTTATTATTTTCATAGTATATTCTTGCCATTACAAGTATATAAATATTTCTTTTTATTAAAGAATGTATGGGCAAGAGATTACTTAAGAAGTCTAGTTAATTTTTATTTTCAATTTTACTTACTAAATCTTTAATAAATTTATCTGTAGAAACACCAAATTTTAATTTTCCGTCTAAAGATCTAATTGCTAGTTTTTTAGCTCTTACTTCTTTATCACCAATAGTTACAGCATAAGGTATTTTTTGCATTATTGATTCTCTTACTTTTTTACCTATAGATTGATTTCTATCGTCGAAATGAACTCTAATATTATTCTCTTCTAGTTTTTCAACTAATTTCTTTGCAAATTTATTATGCGAATCATTAACTGTTAATACTGCTACTTGTGTCGGACTTAACCACAAAGGAAGTTTTCCTGTAGTATGTTCTAGTAAAACCCCAATAAATCTTTCTAAACTTCCCAAGATTGCTCTGTGAATTACTATTGGTGTCTCTTTTGTTCCTTTTTTAGATTCGTAATTAAGTTTAAAGTTTAAAGGCATTTGAAAATCTAGTTGAATTGTTGCTAATTGCCAACTTCTCTCTAATGAATCTTTAATATCAAAATCTATTTTTGGGCCGTAGAAAGCACCTTCTCCTTCTTTGATTTCAAACTTTAATTTCTTCTTTTTTAGAATTGATTTTAATGCTTTTTCTGCTTTATTCCAAAGTTTTTTGTCGCCTATTGCTTTTTCTGGCATTGTACTTAAGAAAATAGAGTATTCGAACCCAAAAACATCTTTGTAAATATGATCAACAAATTCTAAAACCTTGCCAATTTCTTTTTCAAGTTGCTCCGGAGTTACAAAGATATGTGCATCGTCTTGAGAGAGTTTTCTTACTCTTGTCAAGCCTCCGAGAACCCCTCTTAATTCATTTCTATGTAATGTCGAAAAATCTGCTAATCTTAAAGGTAAATCTCTGTAAGATCTTATTTTGGATTTGTAAATTAACATGTGTCCTGGGCAGTTCATTGGTTTTATTGCAAAATCTCTCTTATCAACTTTCAATGTAAACATATCGTCTTGATACTTATCCCAATGGCCACTTGTTTTCCAGAGTTTATTATCATATAATTGTGGACTAATTACTTCTTCATAATCTCTTTTAGAATATTCGCTTCTAATTAACTTAACTAATTCATTGTAAATAAAAGCTCCTTTTGGGTAGAAAAAGGGTGATCCTGGACTGTGTTTGTTGAACATGAATAAATCTAATTCAGTACCTAGTTTTCTATGATCTCTCTTCTTTGCTTCTTCTAACATTTCAAGATGTTCTTTTAATTTTCTTTCAGTATCAAAAGCTACAACATAAATTCTTTGAAGCATTGGATTTTTCTCTGAACCTTTCCAATATGCCCCTGCTGTTTTCAAAATCTTAAAATGCTTTAAATCACAAGTAGATTTGACATGTCCGCCCTTACACAAATCTATAAAATCTCCTTGACCATAAAATGTAACTGTTTTTCCCGGTAAATCTTTTAATAAGTCTAATTTATACTTCTGACCTTTAAGAATGTTTTTTGCTTTTATTTTAGAAACTGTTTCTTTTTTTATTCTCAAATCTTCTTTTACAATTTCTTTCATACGTTTTTCTATCTTTTTTAAATCTGAAGGGCTAAATCCGTCTTTCTTATCAAAATCGTAGTAGAATCCATTTTCAATTACTGGTCCAATTCCTAGTTTAACTTTAGGAAACAAATCTTTTACTGCCTGTGCTAAAATGTGCGCACCAGTATGTCTCAATTTATGTAACTTGTCTTCCATATCTCTATTTTTTCTAAATTACTATATAAACTTAACGAAGAACATAGTAAAGTTTAAATATAATTCTTATTTAAACAC
>CAYFNK010000008.1:0-3173 GCA_964344555.1 Candidatus Woesearchaeota archaeon
TATGCTCTAAAAAATATTGCTAGGAAAATAGGAATTAGGATTATGAATAGTGTTTGATACTTTTTTAATTTACTCAATATTTCTTTGTAATCTTTATTCATTGAATTTAGAACTTTCACTAAAGTTATAAATGTTACTTATAATTTTGTTTTTTATGCAGGGATCGCATAACTTGGTATTGCACCGGTTTCGAAAACCGGACCCTTTCGGGTGTCTGGGTTCAAATCCCAGTCCCTGCGTTCATAATCTTTAAATAATCCTTTTATGTCTTCGTAATTATGAATTATTTAGTTACTGGGGGTGCAGGATTTATTGGTAGCAATCTTGTAGATAAACTTCTTGATGAAGAAAATAAGGTAGTTATTGTTGATGACTTTTCTTCTGGTAAAAAAGAAAATTTAGAACATCATAATGGAAATAAAAATCTTGCAGTGTATGAGAGAAGTATTTGTGATAATTTAGATGATGTGTTTAAGTATAATGAGTTTGATGCAGTCTTTCATGTTGGAGCAATACCAAGAGTACAGTATTCAATAAAACATCCCGATAAATCCCATAAGGCAAATGTTGAGGGTACATTTAATATTTTGTTAAATTGTAAAAATCATGATGTAAAAAGAGTTGTTTTTTCTTCTAGTTCTTCAATATATGGAGACCAAGATAATTTACCTTTGGTTGAAGAAATGGATCCAAATCCAATGTCACCTTATGCATTACATAAGTTGATTGGCGAACAATATTGTAAAATGTTTAATGACTTATATGATCTTGAAACTGTTAGTTTAAGATATTTTAATGTTTATGGACCTAGACAAGATCCAAATGGAGACTATGCTTGTTTAATTCCTAAATTTATAGATCTGGTTTCTAAGAAAAAAGTACCTGTTATTAATGGAGACGGGGAACAAACAAGAGATTTTACTTATGTTGGAGATGTAGTTGATGCTAATATCTTAGCTTCAGAAATAGATAATGAAAATTGTTTTGGAAAAACATTTAATGTAGGGGCAGGAAATAGTTATTCTGTTAATGAAGTTAGTTCAAAGATTATTGATAATTTTGGAAATGGCATAAAACCTATCCATGGCCCATCGGTTATTGAGCCGAAACATACTCTTGCTGGAATAAGTAAAACTGGAGAATATTTGTCTTGGAATCCTTCAGTGGGATTGGATGAGGGAATGAAGAATACTGTAAATTATTTGGTAAAATAATAACACTTATATATTGATTTTCTTACTTTTTTTTATGGTTGATAAGACTAAAAAGGATCTTTTTGAAGAGGCTGTAGAATTGTTAAAAAAGTATGACGAGGATTTTGAGCCTAGGAAAGTAGAGGAGGATATGTAACAAACTTTGATAAAGTTTGATCGAATAAAAAATGGCAAGTTTTGATCCAATGTACGGTCCTGCAAAAAGCGCAATAAATTATTTGGTAATTTTTGTGGGTTTAATTGTTGTTTATATTGTTTATAAAATTCTAAAGAAGAAATAATTATTCTTCTTCTATTAATTTTTCTACTATTGCTGCGAATGCTGGTCTTGTTATGAACACTCCAATTGTAACTCCAACGATAGTTATTAGCGCAAAACCTCTAAGAAGTCCTGCGCCTGCTCTGAAAAGCGGGAACATTGCTGCTAGAGTTGTTACGTATGCTGCAAATATTATGAAAAACGCTTTCTTCAATTTTTCCTTCCATTGATGAGAATATCCTGTTTTGCCTTTTATTACTTCATCTATTATAACTATATTATCGTCTATTCCTGTTCCAACTGCAGCTATTAATCCTGCTATTGCGGCAAGATCTAAGTTATATTTACTTAATGCAGAAAATCCTAAAATTATTATTACTTCTGAAAATAAAGCTATTAGTATAGGTATTGAGATTTTTAGACTCCTATATCTTAGAAAGATGATTAATGAAACTGCAAAGATTGCAAGTAGTCCAATTTGTATTGCGTTTTTAGTGAACTCTTCTCCATAAATAGGAGATATTGGGTTTAAATCTTCTATTACTAATTCAACTGGCAAAGATCCTGTCAAAAGAATTGTTTGCAATTGGTTCATTTGACTTAATGCTTCTTCTACTGCTTCTTCTTGACTTTCTCCAAAACCTGGCCCAGAGATTACTATTTGAGTTGCTTCTACTCCTTTTAGGTCTTGACCTATGTTCAAACTATCAACTAGTATTCCGTCTAAATAGAAGTCTATTTTTTCAGATAAGTAAGTATCTATCACTTCTAAATTTGCTGTTGCTTCAGCATGTCTTCTTGCTGCATCTGTACTTAAATGTATTAAAAATTCAAATTGACAATAATTCTCTCCATCTGCAAGAACTATACAATCCCTTATTCCTGAACAAGTTCCATCATTTCTACATACATATGTAATGTCCTCTTGTCCTCCTCCGAAAATAGTTTCATTTCCTATTCTTGCCTCGAAAACTCCTTGAGATGCAATTAGGTCAGATATTTCTTGTTGAGTTGCTCCTGCAATTTCTACTACAATATATTTTTCTGATTCTCCTCCTAAAAAGGAAGGAAGTCCTTCTGATTTTCTTATTGAAACGTCTGATAGTCCATATGTATTTAATCTGTACTCCATTATTTGAACTAATTCATCAAATTGTAATTCTGAAATTTCTTCTGCCGGACTTAAAACTACTCTCGTTCCACCTTGAAGTTCTAGTCCCGTTCTTATATTTGTTTTAGCTGCATTTTGTAAAGTTAGACCAAGATTTTCAGAATTTTTTATTAAAGTGTATTGAGATTTATCTGTTTTAATTTTGAGTGTACTTTCTAAAGGTATTTCTGAAACTATCTTTGAGAAATCTTCTAGACTATTTACAGTTTCATAGTTTACTTCCAATATCTTTTCGTAATTTGTTGGACTTACTTCTTTTGCCTGACTTGACATTCCTGCTAAGTGTGCCTCTGAATTTTTTTCTACGTGTTTAATAGAAACTCCCTCTGTACTAAATTGAGGGTTTATTGCCATAAAACTGATTATTAGAAAGAAGATTAGTACTATTACTCTTGGTTTTTTTAATATTTTAGTTATGTTCATTTTTTTCTAAGTACCAAATTAATAATCCGGAGTTCATGCACCAAGTTGAAATTAAATCTATTACTAATGCAATTATTATTATGCTAAACATTTGTTTGAAAGTTGC